>NZ_JADYXH010000039.1:0-3552 GCF_015864395.1 Pseudoalteromonas sp. SWYJZ12 | reverse complement strand
GTTGCGGGAGCCGGATTTGAACCGACGACCTTCGGGTTATGAGCCCGACGAGCTACCAGACTGCTCCATCCCGCGCCAATAGATATCAAACTTTAAATTTAATATCGCTGTTAGCTGTTTTACAACATGCTAAACAATGGCCGCTATTATAAGGATGTACGGGATGATTAGCAACTATAATACGCAATTAGTTTGTAAAATTTCCAATTCGTCAAGATGCTAATTTAATGTATATATAAGTAACATAAGTAATCAATCAATTTTATAAAATGCTGTCTCTAAATTATTAAATATTACAGCTTATTATTTTTGAGTGAAAATCAAACAAACTAAATTTGAGCTACCTTAGTACCTTTTAGATGCTTACAATTTACCAGAAAATAAATTGATATAACTAAAACCCATACTTTAACACTAAAAAAACGTGCAGAATTTTATCTGCCCGCTATAATCAATTTTATGCCACTTAATAATAATAGTTATTACTCACTGCAGCGAGATAAAAATGAACCAACAACAATCAGCATTGTTAAATAACTTAACAATTATTAAGCCAAATTTTCATGCATTCACGGCTCGATTTCACAGTAAATTGGCTGAATCTAGCATTGAAATGAATTACCCAACAGCCTTACAATTTAACGAAAAGAGTTTTACCCTTTTTTGTGTGTTAGAACGAATTGTTAAACATTTAGATAAGCCAGCATCGGTAGCTCCTTTTTTAGCACATCATTTAATGTACCTAAAAAAAAGCAGTGTTTCGCAAAGTGACATTGCACTATTATCTGATGCGTTTTACGAAACCCTTAAAGAGCACCTTGGTAAACACTTTACTCCTGAGAGCCAGCTCGCTTGGAAAAAAGCCCTTAAATATTTTGAAAACTTTGCCAGCAATATTCTATTTAATGTATCTAATGTGGTTTCGTTACAACAAAAAATGCAGCAAAAGCAAAGTAATAAAATTTAAATATAAAATTTTAGGGGTGGCAATTTAACTTACTTAACCTCCCCATTAATTAAACTCATTTGCACACCATGATCCAACACGCCTTTATTGCCTTGATAATCGGTTAAGCCTTTTTGCTCTATTCACTCGTAGTTAAATAGTAAAACGATCCTTTAATTAAATACGTCCGTATAAAAAAATTTGGCTTTACTATGACCCATCACAAAACACTCAGACTAATACTAGGCGATCAGCTAAACCCATCTCATTCATGGTACAAGCAAAAAGACGACGACACGCTTTACCTCATCGCAGAACTAAAACAAGAAACTGACTACGTTAAACATCACATTCAAAAACTGTGTGCTTTTTTTAATGCTATGGAAAACTTTGCAACTGCATTAAACACGGCAGGTTTTAATGTTTTGCATTTAACACTTGATGATACCGATGACGACAAGGACTTGATTGAATTACTCAAGCGGGTTGCCGATAAATACCAATGCGACTCTATTGAATATCAATACCCTGACGAGTTTAGGCTAAAATCTCAATTAGCTAAGTTTAAAAGTGATAGCTCATTAAATGTAATTGCTACAGATACTGAACACTTTTTATTACCGTTCACCGATATAAAAACACGCTTTACAAAAAACAAGCATGTAACAATGGAGCACTTTTATCGTGCTATGCGTAAGCAATTTAATATATTAATTGATGATGCAAAGCCAACTGGTGGCAAATGGAATTTTGATAGTAATAATCGTAATAAATTTTCTAAAAAAGACTTAGCCGACATCCCAGAGCCTAAGTTATTCAATACTGATGTTAGCAGCATTATTTCTCGTTTAAATAAACACAACGTCGCTTATTTGGGTGAAATAAATGAACATTCACTGGAGTGGCCAACAACGCGTAAACAAGCGATTGAATCTCTTGAATACTTTTGTGAGCACTTACTTAGTCGCTTTGGTCACTTTCAAGATGCGATGACAGATCAAAGTAAAAACAATACCAGCCTGTACCATAGCCGTTTATCGTTTGCCCTAAACGCAAAAATACTCCACCCGTTATATGTAATCAAACGTGTAATAAGCGAATACGAACAAAGACCCAATGAAATATCCCTCTCGCAAGTAGAGGGCTTTACTAGGCAAATATTAGGCTGGAGAGAGTATGTACGTGCCATTTATTGGATTAACATGCCCGACTACGCAGTTAAAAATCAATTACAAGCCAAAAATAAACTGCCATCTTATTTTTGGAACAGCTCTACAAAAATGAATTGTCTAAGCCACTCACTCAAGCAAAGCCTTGAAACCGCTTATGCTCATCATATTCAGCGCCTAATGGTTATTGGGAACTTTTGCATGCTCACAGGAGTAAACCCTGATGACGTAGACAACTGGTACTTAGGCGTTTATATAGATGCCATAGAATGGGTAGAAATGCCCAACACCCGAGGCATGAGTCAGTTTGCCGATGATGGAATAATTGCAACAAAGCCTTATGCTGCAAGCGGTAACTACATTAATAAAATGAGCGATTACTGCAAAAGCTGTCAGTACGATGTTAAACAAAAAGTAGGAGATCAAGCCTGCCCGCTAAATAGCTTGTATTGGCATTTCATGAATAGACACAGAGACAGGCTAGAGAAGAACCCACGTATTGGTATGGTATATAAAAACTGGGATAAACAAGATGAAACACTTCAAGAACAAACGCTGCAACAAGCAACCTACTACCTTAATAATTTAGAAGCGCTTTAAGTAAAAAAACCGCCTCAAATGAGGCGGCTAAATAATCAGGGGAATATGTACTTTAGAAGACTATTTACCTTCTATTAGATTGCTATTACCAATTTCTATTTTACGTGGTTTAAGTGCTTCAGGAATTTCACGCTGTAACTCTATGCTTAATAAGCCGTTAGCTAAATCGGCACCAAGTACTTTTACATGGTCTCCAAGCTGAAACTTACGTTCAAAGTTACGCTCTGCTATACCTTGATGAATAAACTTACGTTCATTATTTTCATCTTTATTAGCTTTAATACCTGCAACTTTTAATGTGTTGTTTTCTGACTCAATGGTTAATTCACTATCACTAAAACCAGCAACGGCCATAGTGATTCTGTATTTGTCTTTATCGAGTGCTTCTATATTGTAAGGAGGAAAACTAGGCTGCTTGTCTGTATTAGCTGCCGCATCCATAAGTGATGCTAAATGTTCGAAGCCGATAAATGAACGATAAAGTGGTGATAAGTCTACTGTACGCATAATAATATCCTCATATTTAAGCGATATTTTGCATGTGCTTTTCTATTGAACAAGCTCAAGCAAAGTTTAATTAATAATATAAATTTCAATTGTTTAAGTTTAATTTAGGACCCATCAGGCGTCCTACTTAACTATATATGGACGGTAAAATTGTTTTCAAGTAAATTTATTAAAAATAAATAAAAAAGGCACTGAAGAGCTGTCTCTTGATCACAAGTCTGACTCAAGAGATTTTGCTAAATCGTAGCCTTCTAGGATGGCTTGTAACTTAAGCCATCCTTGCCATAACACTTTCACAGATGCACGCCCTGTGCGCTTGGTATCTTTCCA
>NZ_JADYXH010000038.1:0-3734 GCF_015864395.1 Pseudoalteromonas sp. SWYJZ12 | reverse complement strand
TGGAAAGATACCAAGCGCACAGGGCGTGCATCTGTGAAAGTGTTATGGCAAGGATGGCTTAAGTTACAAGCCATCCTGGAAGGCTACGATTTAGCAAAATCTCTTGAGTCAGACTTGTGATCAAGAGACAGCATTGAGCGCCTTTTTATCTTTAACAGGTAATTACCAACCTATTGATTTTACTCAACCGTAACCGATTTAGCTAAGTTACGTGGTTGGTCAACGTCAGTGCCTTTAATTACCGCTACGTAGTACGACAGTAGCTGCAATGGCAAGGTGTAAACAATTGGCGCAATAATGTCGTCAGTGTGGTTTACGTTGATTACACGCATTGTGTCGTCTGACTCAAAGTGTGAATCTTTATCTGCGAATACGTAAATAATGCCGCCACGTGCGCGTACTTCTTCTACGTTTGATTTAAGTTTTTCTAGCAATTCGTTATTTGGTGCTACAACAATAATTGGCATGTCGGCATCAATAAGTGCTAATGGGCCGTGTTTTAGCTCGCCCGCTGCGTAAGCTTCTGCGTGAATGTACGAAATCTCTTTAAGTTTAAGCGCACCTTCCATTGCAATTGGGTATTGCGAGCCACGACCTAAAAACAATGAGTGGTGCTTATCAGCAAACTCTTCTGCAAGATCTGCAATACCATCAGCGAGTAATAATGTTTCTTCTAACTTAGCTGGAAGTACTTTAATTGCATTTACAATTGCGCTTTGATCAAGGCCTTTTTCCTGAGCTATAGACGCAGTAAGCATTAACAAACCAACTAACTGCGTTGTGAATGCTTTAGTAGATGCCACGCCTATTTCAGCGCCTGCTTTAGTCATAAAGGCAAGGTCTGATTCGCGTACAAGCGATGAACCAGGTACGTTACAAATAGTCATTGAGGCCATGTAACCTTGCTCTTTAGCTAGGCGTAATGCAGCTAGCGTATCGGCAGTTTCACCCGATTGAGAAATAGTAACAAGTAAGCTATTTTCATGAACAAACGACTGACGGTATCTAAATTCAGAAGCTATTTCTACATTACAGCTAACACCCGCAAACTGCTCAAGCCAGTAACGTGCAACCATACCTGAATGATAAGACGTACCACAGGCAATAATTTGCACATGTTTTACATCTTTAAATATTTGCTGAGCGCTTTCGCCAAAGGCATCAATTGCTACACGGTCGTCGTTTAAACGCCCTTCAAGAGTATTACGTACAGCAAGTGGCTGCTCGTAAATTTCTTTTAGCATGTAGTGACGGTAATCGCCTTTGCCTGATGCATCTTGCGTAATGTTTGATTCAATCACTTCACGCTCAACTGCGTTACCGTCTGCATCAAAAATTTCTACTGTGTCACGTGTAATACGTGCTACGTCGCCTTCTTCTAAAAAGATGAAGCTACGAGTAACAGGTAGTAATGCTAACTGATCAGACGCAATAAAGTTTTCGCCAAGGCCTAAACCAATAACAAGAGGACTACCTGAGCGCGCTACAATGATTTCGTTATCGTTGTCTTTATCAAATACAACAGTACCAAAAGCGCCTTCAAACTGTTTAACAGCTGCTTGTACTGATTCAAGTAACGTTGTGTGTTGTTTACGAAGTTGGTGAATTAAATGCACCATTACTTCTGTATCAGTGTCTGATAAGAATTCGTAACCATCTGCTTTAAGTGCTGTACGTAGACTCGCGTGGTTTTCAATAATACCATTGTGTACAAGTGCTAACTGGCTGTTTGATACATGTGGGTGTGCATTGGCTTCTGTTACGCTACCATGTGTTGCCCAGCGCGTATGTGCAATACCTGTATGACCGCTAACGCCTGCTTGTTCTAGAGCGGCTTCTACGTTAACTACTTTACCTACTGCTTTTACCGTATTAAGTGTGTTGCCATCAAGCAATGCTACGCCTGCTGAGTCATAACCACGGTATTCAAGACGCTTAAGGCCTTCAACTAAAATTTTGTTTACTGGACGTTCTGCAACTGCCCCAACTATTCCACACATAGTGTCTCCATTAATTTTTTAATTCTAGCAACTCATGTTGTAGTTACTATTGTATAATCTCTGCGCAAATTAGTTTTACACCACACGCCTCAATTGCTTTGCGCTTATCGTCTGCCAAGCCATTGTCGGTTATTAATGTGGTCACTATTTTCCACGGTAATTCTAAATTTGGTATTTTTCGGCCAATCTTATCTGATTCAACCATTACGATTACTTCACGTGCCGCTTTTGCCATAACTTGGCTTAAACCAACTAGCTCATTAAAGGTAGTAGTACCGCGCTTTACATCTATGCCGTCAGCGCCAATAAATAGCTGATCAAAGTCGTAAGAACATAATACATTTTCAGCAACTTGCCCCTGAAATGACTCAGAATGTGGATCCCACGTTCCGCCGGTCATTAAAAGTGTCGGCTCGTTCTCGAGTGCTAATAAACGACTCGCTACTTTAATAGCGTTGGTCATAACAACTAGCCCACGCTTATCAGCAAGCTCAGGGATCATAGCTGCCGTAGTGCGTCCGCTATCAATAATAATGCGGTTATGATCTTTTATAAGTTTTGCTGCTGCTTTTGCTATTGCGACTTTGCGCTTTGAATCTACTTCATCGCTAACAATTTCTTTAGGTAGTGCAATAGCACCACCGTAGCGGCGAAGTAATAAGCCACTTTTTTCAAGCGAGGTTAAATCTTTTCGAATGGTTACTTCAGATGTTTGAAACTGCTGTGCTAACTTTTCAACGGCTACTTCACCTAATTCATTAACTTGAACCAGTATATTGTGACGACGCTGCTGTGTGTTTCGTTTAGTCATAAAGCTCGTGAATTAAGTTTCATTTCGAAAGTTATGCGATTTTAAACGAAACAACTTAAATGGCAAGTGAACGAGCAAAAAAAACACAGTTTTATTCTAATAATAATAAAACTAAAAGTACGGTAAGCTGTAACTAATTAAGTTATAAAGATAAATACAATGCAGTCATTTAACAGTATCAGTAAAGAATACTTAGCACAGCGAAAGCAAGCAGGTGAAACCTGCCGTTTATTTAATAAGAGCCCAAGTAAAGGCAACTTAAAACGTATCAAAGAGTTATTTTTAAAGTCGGGTGATGGTGTAATTATAGAATCAGGTTTTCATTGCGATTACGGCAATCAAATAGTTATTGGTGATCGTACTTTTATGAATATTAATTGCACACTTCTCGACTCGCCATTAGCCAATCACTCAATCACCATTGGTGATGACTGTTTAATAGGCCCGAACGTTCAGCTTTTAGCTGTGTCACATGCTACTAATCCAGCAAAAAGGCTTAATAAGGAAAACTTTGCAGCACCTATCGCGTTAGGCAATAACGTATGGCTTGGCGCAGGTGCAATTATTTTAGCGGGTGTGAGTATTGGTGAAAATAGTATTGTGGGTGCGGGTGCTGTGGTTACTAAAAATGTAATGCCTAATACTGTAGTAGCGGGTAACCCAGCTCGTGAAATAAGAACATTGTAGCTATTCTCGATGTAATTTTAACATCGGGAGTCGCTGCGCTCGCCCGCCCTGCGTGCTAGGTGTTGATGTGAGTGTGTGTTAATTGCGCGCATTTCACTTTTCTGCAGACGTAAAAAAGCCCGAATCGTTAGATTCGGGCTTTCTACAATTTGAAGCCTGGTAATGTCCTACTTTCACATAGCAAATGCTACACTATCATCGGCGCTGTTTCGTTTCACTACTGAGTTCGGCATGGA
>NZ_JADYXH010000037.1:0-4931 GCF_015864395.1 Pseudoalteromonas sp. SWYJZ12 | reverse complement strand
ATTTAACTCTCTGAGTTGTTCCTGCCTCGCTATGCGTTGGCGTTTCCCGTCTCAGTGGGGTCGCATTATAGGGAGATCCGAAAACAGATCAACCCTTTTTTTAAGAAAACTTGAAATAATGTGCTGTTCGCTGAGTATTTGAGCTAAACACGTTAAAAACACAACATAACTAGCAAATTATTAACAACTAAAGGTGTTTAAACTTCACAAATATTAAAAGTGAGCTTAAACGATCTTCATATAAAGACTTACACCCCATATGATCAATACGATCGTTAATGAAAGTGTTACGGCTGCAGATCCCATATCTTTGGCTCTACCTGACAATACATGCAATTCTGTACTTACTCGATCTGTTAATGCTTCAATGGCAGAGTTTAGCAATTCAACTATTAGAATAATAAGCAGTGAGCTAATTAGTATTGCCCAGTGTAATAATGATGAAGCAAGCCAAAATGAAGTGGGGAATAATATAAGGCTTAGTAATAGCTCTTGTCTAAATGCAGCTTCTTCTTTAAATGCTGCTTTAAAGCCAAGATAGGAGCAATAGGTTGCTTTGAAAACGCGTTTGAGGCCTAAGCCATTTGGTTTTAATACATCTTTCATTAATAAACTCTATGAATGAAGGTCAAAATAAAGCCCCGCACTGCGAGGCTTTTTATTTATGCTACGCCGTATTGATCACGGTAAGCTTTAACTGAGGCTAAATGCTCGCCCATCGTCCCTTGGTTTTCAAGGTAACTAATAAGGTCTGCTAATTTTACAATAGAGATTACTTTGGTATTAAAGTCGCGTTCAACTTCTTGAATAGCTGATAACTCGGCTTTACCTTTTTCTTGGCGATCTAATGCAATTAAAACACCACTAAGGTCTGCACCATTTTGTGCAATAATTTCCATGGACTCACGAATAGCGGTACCTGCGGTAATTACATCATCAACTAGCATTATTTTGCCATTGAGTTCTGAGCCTACTAATGTACCACCTTCACCGTGTGCTTTTTTCTCTTTACGGTTAAAACAGTACGGTACATCTTTATCATGGTGATCTGCTAATGCAACTGCCGTCGTTGTCGCGATTGGGATACCCTTATACGCGGGGCCAAATAGTACATCGTACTCTATCGCTGAATCTTCTAGTGCTGATGCATAAAAACGACCTAAACGTGCTAAGTCACGACCTGTATTAAACAAACCGGCATTAAAAAAGTAAGGACTTATGCGCCCAGACTTTAAAGTAAACTCACCAAATTTTAATACCTGCTTCTCTAGAGCAAATTCTATAAACTCTTTTTGATAATCTTTCATATCTAGTGGCCTACCTATTTATGCTAATGCTTGCTTTTGTACGTCAATGATTTCACGAATAGAATGTTTAGCTAAAGTAAGTAACTCATCTAGCTCATCAAACGAGAAAGGTTCGCCTTCGGCTGTACCTTGAATTTCTATAATTTTACCTGTTTCGGTTAAAATTACATTCATATCAGTTTCTGCTGCTGAATCTTCAATATATTCTAAATCGCTAATTGCTTGGCCTTTGTATATACCTACTGAAATAGCCGCAATCATATGTTTAAGTGGGTTTGAATTAATCATACCCTTGGCACGCATATGCGTTAGCGCATCAACAAGTGCAACACATGCACCACTTATAGAAGCAGTACGTGTACCGCCATCTGCTTGAATTACATCACAGTCGATAGTGATTGTGTTTTCGCCAAGTGCTTTTAAATCAACAGCAGCACGAAGTGCACGTGCAATTAAACGTTGAATTTCCATAGTACGACCGCCCTGCTTACCACGTGCAGCTTCTCGAGCATTACGCGTATGCGTTGCTCGCGGTAACATACCGTATTCAGCATTGATCCAACCTTTACCCTGACCTTTCATGAAACGAGGAACGCCCGATTCGACAGTAGCTGTACAAAGTACTTTGGTGTTACCAAACTCAACAAGTACTGAGCCTTCAGCATGCAAAGTATAATTACGTGTAAATGTAACAGGTCTAATTTGGTTAGGTGTTCTTTCGCTTGGACGCATTGACGATCCCCTTAATTCAGAATTTGCGACATTATAAGTGTATGTGGGTATAGATACCATGCTGATTTAAATAAATAGCTGTATGCAAAATATTCAGTGTATTAAATTTTCCCTAGAGCTTAAGCGGTGTTACGGTATAATCATCGTAATATTGTATTTATAAATTTAGGAAAATATCCATGATCCACAGTATGACAGCTTATGCGCGTCGCGAAATAAAAGGCGATTGGGGAACTGGCACTTGGGAAGTTCGTTCAGTGAACCAGCGTTACCTTGAAACATTTATTCGCGCACCAGAGCAATTTCGTGGCATGGAGCCAGTTATTCGTGAGCGTTTACGCAAACACTTACAACGCGGTAAAGTTGAGGTTTTTTTAAAGTTTGTAGCAAATCCTGCCCATGTTGGTGAGCTATCAATTAACCAAGCCCTTGCTGAGCAACTTATAAATAGCGCGAAATGGGTTCAACAGCAAAGTAATGGCGACATTAATCCTGTTGATATATTACGTTGGCCTGGTGTTATGGAAGCTGAAGAACTTGATATGGATAGCGTTAATACAGCACTAATTGCTGGTCTTGATCAAGTAATCGAAGATTTTAAATCAGCTCGTGGCGATGAAGGTGCAAACCTTGAAGAAATGATAGCAATCCGCCTTGATGCGATTTTAGAGCAAGTAGAAATTGTAGAAACGCACATGCCTGAGATTGCTAAGTGGCAGCGTGAAAAACTGGCTCAAAAGCTAGAAGACTTAACAGCAAACATTGACGAGTCACGCCTTGAACAAGAACTTATTTATCTTGCTCAAAAACAAGATGTAGCTGAAGAATTAGATCGTTTAAAGTCTCACGTTAAAGAAACTAAAAAAATCCTTAAAAAAGGTGGCGCATGTGGCCGCCGCCTAGATTTTATGATGCAAGAATTTAATCGTGAAGCTAACACGCTAGCATCTAAGTCTATCAATAGTGACATCACTACTGCCGCTGTAGAGTTAAAAGTATTGATTGAACAAATGAGAGAACAGATTCAAAATATTGAATAGTTTTCAGCCAATTATGGCATATTCATAACTTATCGAAACCTGGGCTAGGCTCGGGTTTTTTATTAATACCAATAATATTTTGAATGTTGTTACCAAGCATCTTCGTCTAATGTGAGATTCTCACCTTCAAATCACTCTTTATTTTAGTCATTAAAAAGCCCGAGACTAAGCTCTAATGCAGATCGTTTAAGCTAATTGAACGATCTTTCAAAGGGCTCATAATAGGCTACAACAGAAGTTGTGGCCTATTTTTATGTCTGAATTTATTAAAGAATTACACCTTACGACTGAGTTTTGCCAAGATCGTGATATTGATTCGTTCACTAAGCACATTCCCCTTGAGTGGATTGAAGAAGCTGTTACCCAAACAGGAAGAGCCTCTGTACGCAAACGACGCTTCCCCGCCGAACAAGCCGCTTGGCTTGTGTTAGGAATTGGTTTATTAAGAAACCGCTCAATATCTGAAGTCTGTGACAAACTAGAGCTCGCTTTTCCTGACGCTAAAGGAGAGCTTCCACCATTGGCGACCAGCAGTATTATAAAAGGGAAAGAAAAGCTAGGCGCAGCGCCTATGAAACACCTTTTTAAACATACAGCAACGCAGTGGGAGCAGTCGCAAACTTTTGATGACGTGTGTGGTTTAAAGCTGCTAAGCGTTGACGGTACACAATTTAAAACCCAAGATACGCCGAGTAACCGTCATTTTGGCTATGCTCAATCGACAACGAACTTCCCCTCAGTACTTGCTGTAACCTTGATGTCGACAAGAACGCATTTAATATCCGATGCAGCGTTTGGCCCCATTACTCAAAGTGAAATTCATTATGCTCAACAGCTTGTTGGCTCAGCACCTGAACATTCACTAACTCTATTTGATAGAGGTTTCTTTTCGGCTGAACTATTCACGAGCTGGCAAGATGTTAGCGAAAATCATCATTGGCTTACGCCCATCAAAAGTAAAATGCGCTATGAAATAACGGAATCATTTAGCGATTACGACCACTTAATAACAATGCCTATTTCGCCACAAGCTAAAAAATCAGCCCCTTACCTAGGTGATACATGGCAAGCAAGGCTTATTCAAATTCCGACACCTAAAGGTGAAATAAAAGGGTTCATCACCTCATGCGCCTGTCCAGAAAAGTACCCGCTGAAAGCGCTACTCGATGTTTATTGGCAACGATGGGAAATAGAGCGAGGATATGGTGAGCTCAAGCAATATCAATTATCTAATAAGCCAGCGCTACGGAGCTTGAAACAGGAAGGTATTTATCAAGAGCTCTGGGGTATTCTGACGTCATACAATATCGTGAGACTTGAAATGGCAGAGATGGCTAAAGCCCATAAAGTGGAGCCATTACGCATCAGTTTCATAAACGCATTATACCTAATACAAGACGAGTTTTTATGGTGCTCAGGTCGAAGCCCCGGGACAATCCCTAAAAAGCTAAAAGAACTACGTGAAAACGGTAAACGGCTAATATTACCGGAGAAAAGAAAGCGAAAAGCTTATCCGCGAACGGTGCTCGCAAAGACACAAAAATATCCAGTTAGGTATAAACGAAAAAACACCACTCGTTCTTAAACGAGTGGTGTTAAGACTAAGCTCGGGCTTTTTGGTAACAATTAGCTAGGCTAATAATTACGCTTTGAACGTTACTACAAAGCACCTACGCCTAAAGTAAGAGCGCCACCTTCATATGACACTTTATTCTAGACATTAAAAAGCCCGAGACTAAGCTCGGGCTTTTTGGTAACAATTAGCTAGGCTAATAATTACGCTACGATAGTTGCTACAACACCAGCACCTACAGTACGACCACCTTCACGGATAGCAAAACGAAGACCTTCA
>NZ_JADYXH010000036.1:0-14050 GCF_015864395.1 Pseudoalteromonas sp. SWYJZ12 | reverse complement strand
CTGATCATGACATTGAGATTTAGTTCAAAAAAATCCCCGCTAATTTCTTAGCAGGGATTTGTGTATAAGAGACAGCTTTTAAAGCGCCTTTTTTATTGTCTTAAATAAAGTTGGTATATTACCAATTCGCTTAATTAAGTATTATTGCGGATTGGTATTAATTACCTCTGGCAATAAACTCAATCCGATTGCCGCTAGGCTCTCTTATCATCATATGTTGGGTTGGACCTTTACCTAAGTTTTCTGGTGCAAACTCTATAGTAATATTATTTTGCATTTCTAAGTGTGTATGTAGCTCGCTTAACTTTTTGATACTTTCAACACTGAGTGCTAAATGATGTAAGCCCACATTTTCTGCCCGATTAAACTCCACACGTTTTTCATCATTTTTTACGCGCCATAATGTAATGGTTATTTTATTGTTTGATAAAAAATAAGCGGGGTAGGTTGGATCACTTCCTAGCGTTTTAAAACCAAGTACATCAATAAAAAATGCTTTGGATGCATTTAAGTTTGATACAGTTAAACCTAAGTGGTCAACGCCACCAACCCAACTTTTTGAGGTAGAGTTTTCGTCAGCTATTGAGGTTGTTGATAGCAGTAGTAACGCTAATGATGAAATGCCTGTGAGTAGTGTTTTTTTTAGCATAGATCCTCTTTATGGTTTTAGTTGTTAAATTGCGCATTTAACAAAGACCTTCATAAAGGAGATTACATTACACGCTAGGCTGCGTTTAGCAGCTAAGTAATCGCTGCGTTACTTTTGATTGGGGGTTTTGAAAAACATCTTCAGTAGGGCCGTATTCAACTACTTCGCCTTTATCGAGTACAACCACATAATCACTGATGTGGCGCACTAGACTTAAATGATGGGTGATCATCACATACGTAAGGCCTGTGTCGCGCTGCAGCTTAAGTAATAAATTCACTATTTGAGCGCGTATAGAAGGGTCTAAAGACGAAACGGCTTCATCAAGCACAATCACCTTAGGATCTAAAATTAATGCACGAGAAAATGCAACACGCTGTAGTTGCCCCACACTAAACATATGCGGGTAGTAGTGTTTATGATCGATTAACAAACCCACCTTTGAAAGCGTTGCATCAATTTTTTCAGTGCGTTCACTAGCATCAAGCTCAGTATTATATTGCAGGCAATCATCAAGCATTTCGCCAATGGTTAACCCCGGGTTGAGCGATGCAGCTGAATCTTGAAAAATCATACGAATATGGCGACATTGATTATCGCGTACGCCATTATCTTCGATAATATTATTCTCGAGCAAAATTTGCCCGCTATCAGCAGTATCAGCTCCTGAAAGTAGTTTTGCTAATGTACTTTTACCTGCACCTGTTTCACCAATTATGGCAATACTTTCGCCTTTACCGACACAAAACGAAATATTTTTAAGTACTTCAAACTTTTTACGTGAAAAAAGCCCAGCTCGCACATTGAATGTTTTAGATAGCGCTTGTACTTTTAGTAGCGGCTGCATTATTTCATGTCCTTAATTAACGGAAAATGGCACGCATAACTATGACCATGATGCTTAGTAAGAGTGGGAGTTACCACGCAGGCTTTTTGTGCTTGCGGGCAGCGTGGCCCGAGGCGGCAGCCAATAGGCAAATGTTGCAGGGTAGGGATAGTCCCTTTAAGTGCATAAAAAGGTTCTTTATGCGCTAAACCTTGTTCGTAGTCTGGCAAGCTTTTTAGTAATGCTTGCGTGTATGGATGGCGAGGCTGTTTGAATATTTCATGGGTTGGGCCTGCTTCAACCATTTGCCCGCAATATAAAACATGAATGCCATGCGACCAATGTGCAATCTCTTCAAGTTCATGAGAGATCATCAAAATAGACATGTTTTTAAGTTGGTTTAAGCTTTTTAGTAATCTAAATACTTGTGCGCGAGTTGTGCTCTCAAGCGCTGTAGTTGGCTCATCAGCTATTAATAACTTAGGCGTGCGAGCAATGGCCATCGCAATCATTACTTTTTGACATACGCCTTCTGAGAGCTCATGAGGGTAACTACTTAGTACCGCCTCGTGGTTTTTAATGCCCACCTTATGAATAAGCGCTTTTACTCTGTCTTTTCTCTCGCGATTGCGCTTTAAAAAGAAACCTTTAGTTGCGATCTCTGGGAGTGTTTCGGCAATTTGGTCAAATATTTTAGCGGTTGGGTCAAGGCAGCGACTTGGATCTTGATAGATCATCGCTATATCTTGGCTTACTATTTTACGGCGTTTCTCTGGACTTAAACGCATTAAGTCTACGCCGCGCCAATGAATACGGTCGGCAGTAATGTCCCAGCGTTCGTTCAATACACCAATAATCGCTTTTGCTATTAGGCTTTTACCAGAGCCAGACTCGCCCACAAGCGCATGTACTTCGCCTTCTTTTAAGCTAAAACTCACTCTGTCTACGGCTCTAATTACAGTTTCAGAGGTACGTAGTTCAATTGTTAAGTTACGAACATCGAGTAATTGCATTTAATCAGCCTTACGTGCTTTTAGCACTTGTCGCAGGCCATCGCCTACTAAATTAGTAGATAACACGGCTAAAAATAACAGTATACCAGGTAGCGCTACAGTCCACGGTGCTAAATAAATGAGGCCTAGGTTTTCGGCTAATATTGCGCCCCATTCGGTCGTCGGTGGCTGAGCCCCTAATTTTAAAAATCCCAGTGCTGAAATATCTAATATAGCGGTAGAAAGCGCCATCGTGAATATAACCACAATATGCTCATAAATATTAGGAAAAATACCACGCGATATAATATGCCAATTAGACGCACCATCGAGTCTAAACGCAGTAATGTAATCTTTACTTAATTCATCAACAATCAGGTTACGCACTGAGTGAATAAACTGCGGCAGTAATGCTAAAATAATTGCCCATACGGTATTCATTAAACCCGGGCCGAGTATGGCGATTATTATTATTGCCAGTAACAAAGAAGGAATAGAAAGCGTTATATCAAGCAAGTGATTTAAAAAGCTTGAACGCAGCCCTTTACTAATCCCTGCAAAAGTACCCACTAACACACCAAAAATAGTCGTGATTAGGGCGGCTACAACAGAGAGGCCAAACGTATACGTAGCACCATTCATTAAGCGCGAGAGTACATCACGGCCTAAATCATCGGTACCTAAAAGAAAGCGTACATCGCCCATTTCTCGCCACGATGGCGGAATAAGCAGTGCATCAGTGTGTTGTTGGTTTACACCATACGGGGCTAGAAAAGGAGCGGTGGCGGCTAATAGTGCAAACGCCATAAATATCCATAAACCAACCAAAGCAGGGTGGTTATTTTTAAACTTTCGCCAAAATCGCGCCAGTGGCGATTTATTCGACTCTTCAGAAAATAAATTAAACTTTGCCATGGGCCTGATTCCGCGAGAGTGGATCGAATAAAGTGTAAGTAAGCTCAGCTGTAATAGAAGCTAAAATAACAAATAAAGACACTGCCATTAACCCGCCTTGAATTGCAGGAAAGTCACGCTGATAAATACTATCGATTAACCATCGGCCAATACCCGGCCACGAAAAAATAACTTCGGTAATCATCGCAAGCGTTATTAGCGTACTAAATTGCAAACCAATTTGCTTAATTACCGGCAGTAATGCATTACGCAGTGCATGGTGCATGATAAGTTGGCGGCGGTTAAGGCCTTTTGCCCTAGCTGTTTTAATAAAGTTTTGATCCATTACTTTAAGCATAGACTCGCGAGTAAAGCGCACTAATACAGTGGTTGGATACATAGCCAGTACAATAGTCGGAAGTGTTAAATGGCGCAGCGCATCAACAAAGGCCATTCCTTTATATGGAAAGCCAGCCAGTGCAATATCAATTAAAATAAATCCAGTACTGGCGGGTATTTCGTAAAGGAGCCCCATTCTGCCCGACATAGGAAACCAGCCAAGCTTTAATGAAAAAACCATTATTAATAACAATGCGAGCCAAAATACAGGCATTGAATAACCCACCATAGTGGTAGAGTTTATAAGCTTGTCGGGCCAACGTTTATGATACCCAGAGCCTAAAATGCCAGTCGGTACACCAATAACAACCGATACAATTAATGCGTATACGCTTAGCTCTAAAGTAGCCGGTAGCAAATCAACAATATGGCTAAACACACTATTACCAGAGGCAAACGAAAGCCCCCAATCACCCTGAAATATTCGCCCTAAAAAGGCAATGTATTGCATAAAGTAATTGCTGTTATATAAATATTTGTCTTCAAGCTCACTATGCTGTGCAAAGTTACTACTTGGTATGCCGCTTAAATTACTTAGCGGATCACCGGGAAATAAATACGCCAGTGAAAACGTAAATACGCTGAGCATCAGTATCATAAAAAAGAACAAACCAAGGCGACGTAAAATATAATCTAAGATCATTATTTTTTCCTCGCATTGGCAAGCGAAATAGCGCCAAACGGGCCAAGTGTTATGCCTTCCACATCGGCGCTACTCGCTTGAAAGCGCAGGCCATGAGCAATCGGTAATAACGGCAGCTCTTGAATAATTAAGCTTTGTGCGTCTTCGTAGTATTTTTTACGTTTGTTTAAATCAGTGGTGTCTAGTGCTTGAGTAAGCAATAAGTCAAATTGGGGATTACACCAGTTTGCTGGGTTTTTACCACTAAAAGTAGCGGTACAACTCAGCAGTGGGCTAAAAAAGTTATCAGGATCGGGTGTATCTGCGGCCCAACCAAGTAATACACTGTCGTGCCTATGCTCGCCAATACGTTGAATAAACGTGTTCCACTCATATTCTACAATGCTTACATTAACGCCCACTTTGCGTAAATCACTTTGCATAAGCTCAGCCATTTTTCGCGCGTTAGGGTTATAAATACGACTCACAGGCATAGCCCATATCGTCATATCAAAGCCATCAGGTAAGCCTGCTTCAATTAGTAACTTTTTAGCAAGTTCTGGATCAAACGTAGGTATATCTTCTTGTGGCTCAAACGCCCAAGAGGTTGGCGGCAAAATAGATTGTGCGCGAGTACCGTTACCGTAATAAACCGCCTGCATTATTTTATCTACATCTATTGCATGTGCGAGTGCTTGGCGTACACGCAAGTCGTCAAACGGGGCACGTTCTGTATTAAACGCCCAATAACCTATATTTAAGTTCGTTTCTTTTTCAACGTTTATATCATCACGTTGCGCTAAAATACTTAATTGCGCACTACTTGGATGAGCCGTTACATCGCACTCTTTAGTCAGCATTTTTGCTATACGCGTAGTGCCGTTAGGGGTTATGTCGTAAACCAATTGTTCAAGTGCAACGTCGTGCTTCCAATAAAGTGGATTACGGTAAAAGCGTACAAGGTGATCTCGGCGGTATTCTTTATAAATATAGGGACCAGTGCCAATAGGGTACTGATCAAATAAGTTTTCTTCGTTTTTTTTCTTAAGTTCCATGGCGTATTCTTCTGAAAGCACCACGGCAAAGTCAGTGGCCATATTAGCTAAAAAGCTGCTTTCAGGATTAAACAGTTCAAAACGCACTTGGTAGTCAGACACGCGCACAATTTTACGAATGAGTTGATCAATCCCCACACTTTGAAAATACGGGTAATTGGCATCGCCCACAAAGTGATATGGATTGTATACATCGAATAATCGGCTAAAGGTGAATATAACGTCGTCGGCGTTAAAATCCCGCGATGGGGTAAAATAAGAAGTTGTATGAAACTTTACATCTTTACGCAAGGTAAAGGTAACCGATTTACCATCTTTACTAATTTTCCAATCGGTTGCTAACTCACTTTGAAATTCCGCCGTAACAGGGTCAATGCTAATTAAACGGTCGTATAATTGGTTAGCAATTATATCAATAGTTGAACCGGTGGTCGTGACTTGCGGATTAAACGACACAGGGTTAGCTTCAGCGCAATAAACTAAGCCTTGGTTTTTTTCTTCTATGATTTCTTCTTTGCTATCAAGGCAACCAACTAAAGTGGTGGCAAGCAAAACAAGTAATAATTTATGCACCCGCATAACCTCTGACTATTGTTGATCCAACAAGTTGTATTTTTTAAGATAACCACGTAATTGATGATACGTTAAACCAAGTACTTCTGCAGTTTTCTTTTGATTAAATTGGCTATGTTCGAGCGCTTTATTAATCATGTTTATTTCAAAGTCGTTTGAGCGCTCTTTTAAGCTGCACGGAAATTGAATATCAACGGCTATATTACTGCTGGCTTGAGCAATCGGCGGCGCAACAACAATAGGCTCGGCATTAACAGGTTGAGCCGCTATAGGTGCTTTAATGCGCGCTTTTGGTCTAAATGGGCTATCGAATGGGTCTAAAATAATCTGGTGAACGGGGATATGTTCACTACCGTGGCGATACAAACTGCGTTCAACCACATTTTTAAGTTCACGAATATTACCAGGCCAATCATAACTAAGCAGTGTTTCTGTTGCGCTTCGGGTAAAACCGCTAAACAGTTCCCACTCTAAATCGCGTGCCATATTCATCGCAAACTGCTCAGCAAGAAGCATAATATCGTCTTGGCGTTCGCGCAGTGGTGGCAGCGTAATTACATCAAAGGCAAGGCGATCGAGTAAATCACTTCTAAATTCACCTTGCTCAGCCAAATAAGGGAGGTCTTCGTTTGTAGCACACACTAAGCGTGTATCTACTTTTACAGTTTGTTTGCCGCCAACACGTTCAAACTCACCGTACTCTATAACGCGCAGCAGTTTTTCTTGTACCATAGCTGAGGTATTAGCTAATTCATCTAAAAACAGTGTGCCGCTGTTAGCGCGTTCAAAACGACCTTCGTGGCGTTTACTTGCTCCCGTAAAAGCACCGCTTTCGTGGCCAAACAATTCACTTTCGAGTAAGTTTTCGTTAAGCGCTGCACAGTTGAGTTTTACGTAGTTTTGATCCCAACGCTTTGATAAAAAGTGTAAGCGTGCTGCTATTAGCTCTTTACCTGTGCCGCGTTCACCAATAATAAGTACCGGTTTATCTAAATTAGCCAGTTGCGATACCTGATCTAATACAGACAGAAAGCTATCTGATTGGCCGAGTAAATTATCCTGTTGGCGATATTGGCTCATATTTCCTAACTCTTGGTCATTTTTACTAACAGTTAGTGTATTTCATAAGTAGGGATAACTAAAGAAATTTGTATATTTAGTTTAACGTAATGAAAATAAAGTGTATTTTAACTTTTAAAAAGTTGGCAAGCATATTGATACTAGTTATAGCAGACTAACTAAGTTTTAATTACAGAGGTAAATGTTATGGGAATTTTTTCACGTTTTGCAGATATTGTTAATTCTAATATCAACGCCATTTTAGATAAAGCAGAAGACCCAGAAAAAATGGTTCGTCTGATTATTCAAGAAATGGAAGACACGCTTGTTGAAGTACGTTCTACATCAGCTAAAACATTGGCTGAGAAAAAAGAAATTGTACGCCGCTTAGATACACTTAAAGCACAGGTAAGCGATTGGCAAGATAAAGCTGAACTGGCTTTAAGTAAAGACCGCGACGATTTAGCGCGTTCAGCCCTACTTGAAAAGCAAAAGTCGGCAGATGCCGTTGCTTCAGTAGCGAGTGAACTTGAACATGTAGAGTCTCATATCGAGAAATTACAGCAAGAAGTAACGACACTACAAGAAAAGCTAGCAGATGCGAAATCTCGTCAAAAGGCAATTATACTTCGCCAACGTTCGGCTGAGTCGCGCCTTGAAGTGAAAAAGACACTTGATAGCTCAAAAGTAGAAGACGCACTTAACCGCTTTGAACGTTACGAAACTAAAATTGATGGACTAGAATCTCAAATTGAGTCTTACGATTTAGGTAAAAAGACGTTAGCGGACGAAATTGCTAATCTACAAAAAAATGAAAAGATAGATGATGAGCTAGCCGAACTTAAAAAGAAGCTAGCTGATAAATAATTACATATAAAAATATATGGGGCCCATGTGCCCCAGCTTAAAAACATCAAAACGGATTGTCAGGAGAGGATTATGTTTGATCCAGAGATACTAGTTGCACCATTTATCTTGTTTATGATTTTTGTTGCTCCGCTGTGGCTAATTTTGCACTACCGTAGCAAAAAACAAGTAAGCCAAGGTTTAAGTGAACACGAGCATCGCCAATTACTTGAGCTTGCGCAAAAGGCAGAAAAAATGGCCGATCGATTAGAAACACTTGAAGCATTGCTTGATCAAGAGTCACCACAATGGAGACGCAAAGTATGAGTGCCAAACGCGAATTATTAAGAGACCCACAACGCGGTAAAATAGCCGGTGTATGTGCGGGATTAAGTGACTACTTTAATATGGAGTTATGGTTAGTTCGCATTATATTTGTTAGTGCGGTACTGCTAACGGGTGGCCCATTATTTGTGGTAGCGTATATTGCAGCTTGGTTCATTTTAGATAAAAAAGAGCCCGCAACAGCGCAAACAAAAAGCTCAACTAAACATGACGATCCGCTAGAAGTAAAATTTAAAGTATGGCAAAAGGGCGAGCCACCGCGCCGCGCATTGCAAGATTTAAAAGAGCGTTTAACGCGTGTAGATACTCGCCTTCAAGATATGGAGCGCCATGTAACTTCAAGCGAGTTTACGGTGAGCCGTGAAATTAACAAACTTTAAAGGATTTAATAGCACCTTATTTGCAGCGTGATAAATTACGGCAAATTAGGTGCAAGACACTTTATGAGCCAATCATTTGCAAAAAAGACCTTTAAAAGTATTAAAGGCAAAGCACAAAAAGCCCTTCATCGCAGTTTAGACCAACACGTAAAACTTGCCGTAACTGGCCTAAGTGGTAGTGGTAAAACAGCCTTTATTACCGCGCTTGTTAAACACTTAACAACCCAAGCGGACGATAAAAACTTACCTTTTTTTGATGTAATGCGCGAGCACCGCCATGTTGCCACTAAAGTTGTGCCGCAAGAGGCGTTAAAAGTCCCTACGTTTAATTATACGCGCGCGCTAAATTCATTATTACCAAGCGATGGGATGCCTACATGGCCTGCATCAACTGAGCGGATTAATACGCTGCGCTTGGCAATAAAGTATCAGAGTAATGCAGGGCTGCGCGGCCACTTTTCGCCGCAATCAACGCTTTATTTAGATATTATTGACTACCCGGGTGAATGGCTCCTTGATTTACCTATGCTTGAGCAAAGCTATGCTCAATGGTGCGAGCAGCAATATCCGTTATTAACTCAGCCTTCGCGCGTAAACACATCAAGTAATTTTTTAATGGCCGTTGAGCAACTTGACTTAAACGCTCCCGTTGATGAAAACGCACTTGCCCATATTGCTCAGCTTTATCAAAGCATGTTAGTCGGGCTTAAAAAAGACACCAAACTTGCCATGTTACAACCTGGGCGCATGCTAATGCCTGGCGACTTACAAGGCGCGCCATTGCTATTGTTTTTCCCGGTATCGGGTGAAGTAAATAGTGACGATGTTGTTGCGGGTTCTAATTTAGCGCATTTAATTAAGCGCTTTAACGCTTATATAAAAGAAGTTGTAAAACCATTTTATAATGAGCACTTTAGACACTTCGATCGCCAAATCGTACTTGTAGATGTACTTAGTGCGCTAAACGAAGGGCACGAAACACTCCAAGAGCAAAGCAGTGTAATAAACCAATTACTCGCACACTTTAATTACGGTGAGTCAGGCTTTTTTAAACGTTTATTTAAGCCCAACATAGACAAAATATTATTTGCAGCTAATAAATCAGATCACATAAGTGCTAAGCACCATAAAGATTTAGCACTGCTACTTGATTCGCTCGTGCATGAGCAAAGTAATCATTTAAAGTTTGATGGTGTAAAAATAGAAACCATGGCCATGTCGTCAATTACAGCAACGCAGCCGCGCCAAATTATCGACAAAGGCCAAACGCTTGACTGCATTTACGGTAAACCGCTAAACGAGCCTGATTGGCTTACGTATTTACCGCCGCAGCCCCCCACGCGAATGCTTAATAAAAGTGGGTGGCCAGCACAGGGATTTGAGTTTTTATCGTTCTCTCCAATGCCGAGCCCCGATAAACAACTAAAACATATTCGATTAGATCATGTCATGCAGTACCTGCTAGGAGACAAATTAACATGAGTGAGTCAAACCAACCATTTCAAGCAGGGCGTCGTATAGATACGCAAAACATTGAGCAAAACGAACCCGTTTTAGCACCTGCAAAAATTATTCAGCACGGACAAAGTGATTACGAAGAACTTGAAGATGAAGCACTAGAGCCAGAAATAGATCTGGAACCTGTGTACAAAAAGTCAAAGTGGCAAACGCTCAAAGGTGTTTTTGCTATTAGCTTTATAGTGCTGGTGCTTTTAGAATTTGCATACTCATTAGTATTTGCTTTCGAGCAGTCAATTATTTTAGGTAGTGTTTATTTAACTGCGGTTGTAAGTGGCGTACTGCTAATAGGGCGCTTATTGTGGCGAGAGTACCGAATGCTGCGCAGTTTAAAGCGTAACCAATTGCACCGAGTTGAAGCCGACAGGCTTTTAAACAGCGAGCAAGTAGGCGGTGCATTACCTTGGCTCGAAAAGCTTAATAAACATCAGGAGCTTGATAACTTTGAAACCTTTAAAAACCAAGTAGCGACGCATCACAGCGACAAAGAAATAATGACGCTGTACGCCAATAGTTTATTAATAACCCAAGACACCAAAGCTAAAAAGCTTATAAATCGTTTTGCGACTGAATCTGCACTGCTAGTTGCCTTAAGCCCACTTGCGCTGGTGGATATGATGGCTGTGCTTTGGCGCGGTACTAAGTTAATAGAACAAATTGGTAAAATTTATGGCATTGGTTTTGGCTACGCGAGCCGTATAAAGTTATACCGTATGCTGATAAAACAAGTAATGTTTGTAGGCAGTGCTGAGCTTGTGTCTGACCTTGCTGCAACTGCATTGAGTGCTGAGCTTTTAGGTAAGCTTTCGGGGCGGGCAGCGCAAGGTGTCAGCGCCGGTATTTTTACAGCGCGTATTGGTTACAAAGCAATGGAGCTTAGTCGCCCATTACCACGGCTTGAAAACAAACGCAGCTTACTAAAAGGCACTGTGCAAAGCATCGCAGGTAAAATTATGAGCCGTAAAAAGGCTGAACCAACACACTAGATTAGCAGTGGCAATATTTGTGTACAAACATGAGCTGCACGGTTTTTACACAAATAGCCATCTGAGCATCCGGCATGCTTGCTGTTTGTAAGCGCATACGTTTTGATTGTTGAATCGCAAAAACATAATAATCAAAAAATGAGCCTACAATGAGCAAGCATCATATAAACACCCAGTGTATTCACGGACCACAAAAAGCAAACGACCCGCACGGCGCACTCACTTCTCCTTTGTATCAAACCTCTACCTTTCATTTTGAAAATGCCGCACAAGGTGCTGCGCGTTTTGCAGGCGACGAACCTGGCTATATTTATACGCGTTTAGGAAACCCCACAACCACAGAGCTTGAGCAAAAAGTTGCTCAACTAGAGAGTTGTGAAGCAGCTGCTGCAACCGCAACAGGTATGGGGGCTGTATCTGCCTCAGTACTGAGCTTTTTATCGCAGGGAGATCATCTTGTTGCCTCAAGTGCTTTGTATGGTTGTACCTTTGCGTTTTTCTCGCATATGTTGCCGCGCTGGGGAATCGAAGTCACTTTTGTTGATATGACCAACGAGGACGAACTACGCGCTGCCATCAAACCTAATTCAAAAATGATATTTGTAGAAACGCCAATCAACCCCACTATGGCGGTTATTGATTTGGCACTTATTGGCGCAGTTGCTAAAGAGCACAATTTAATTAGTGTGGTCGACAACACCTTTTTAACACCGCTACTGCAATCGCCTAAAAAATACGGTATCGACATTATAATGCACAGTGCGACCAAGTACTTAAACGGCCACGGAGACGTAGTTGCCGGTATTGTATGTGGATCGCTTGAGCACATAACACACATTAAAATGACCGTACTAAAAGACATTGGTGCAACCATAAGCCCGCACGACGCATGGCTAATTAATCGAGGTCTAAAAACACTCGCCATTAGAATAGAGCGCCATTGTCAAAGCGCACAAACGATAGCCGAATATCTAGAAGCGCACCCACAAGTAAGCACCGTATATTACCCGGGGCTTAAATCGCACCCAGGTTATAAGTTTATTGGTAACCAAATGAAAGCCGCTGGTGGTGTTATTGCGTTTGAAATAAAAGGCACGCTACAAGATGGCGCACAATTTATTGATAGTATGAAACTTTGTACACTTGCAGTAAGCCTAGGCGACGCTGAAACACTGATTCAGCATCCTGCATCTATGACTCACTCGCCTTATACGCCAGAGGAGCGAGCCGCCGCTGGAATAAGTGATGGGCTGATCAGACTCTCGGTTGGGCTTGAAGATGTTAACGACATTATTAGTGATTTAAACCAAGCTTTTACTAAAATTGGTTAGGTGTAATTAATTGTATACACATAAAAACAAGCTGCAGGCCTTTATTTAAAGGTCTGTATTTTTATTGTGCCACTAGTGTAATTTTAACTTTACGATTGGGGTGATCGCGCCAAATACTGATGTTAGCCTATCTATTAAACTTTTCTTCACTTTTGCATAGTATGGGGTCATTCGATATTCAATAGGTTTGAGTATCACACTGACACCGATTTAGGGCTCACACCCAAGAAGGTACTTATGGCTAAAGCAAGTAAATACACATCCAAAACACCAGACGAAAATGGTGTTATACACTGGAGTGATGAAGAAAATAAAATTTGGTCTGAGCTTGTAGCGCGCCAACTTGCATGTATTGAAGGCAAAGCCTGCAACGAGTACATGCAAGGGTTAAAAAAGATTAACCTGCCGCACGATCGTATTCCGCAGTTAAGCGAACTAAATGAAGTGTTACTAGCCACTACCGGTTGGCAAGTTGCACCAGTACCTGCGCTTATCGACTTTGATGAGTTTTTTAGATTACTGGCAAACAAGCAGTTTCCGGTAGCTACATTTATTCGTAGCCGTGAAGAGTTTGATTACCTACAAGAGCCAGATATTTTTCATGAAATATTTGGCCATTGCGCCATGCTAACTAACCCTGACTTTGCTGAGTTTACGCACAAGTACGGGCAATTAGGTTACGCAGCGCAGAAAAAGGACCGTGTATACCTTGCGCGTATATACTGGTTTACGGTTGAATTTGGTTTAATGCAAACCGAAGACGGCTTGCGTATTTACGGCGGTGGTATTTTATCAAGCCCAGGTGAAACTCAGTACGTATACTCAAACACGCCAGAAATTAGCCCAATGAATGTGCTTGATGTACTGCGTACTCCGTACCGTATTGATATTATGCAACCACAGTACTACACCATAAATTCGATTCATGATCTGTTTGATATATCGCAAATGGATATTATGACTTTGGTTGAGCGAGCTAAAGAGCTTGGTTTGCACGACCCAAAATTTCCACCAAAAGAAAAATTAGCCAGTTAAATATTAATGCTAAAAAAGCTAAAAGTAAGGATTTAGAATGTCTTCATTAAGTGCACAAAAATGCGAAGCCTGTCATGTAGATGCGCCAAAAGTATCTGACGAAGAGTTAGCGCAATTAATTACTAAAATCCCAGACTGGGTACCAGAAGTACGTGACGGCATTATGCAGCTTGAGCGTGTTTATAAATTTAAAAACTTTAAACAGGCTATCGCGTTTACTAACAAAGTAGGCGACATGGCAGAAGACGAAGGCCATCACCCAGGTTTATTAACCGAGTGGGGCAAAGTAACCGTAACTTGGTGGAGCCATTCGATTAAAGGCCTACACAAAAACGATTTTATTTGCGCAGCTAAAACAGACGACGTATTTAACGCGCTGTAAACTTTTTAAAGGTTTAACCTTTGTCCCGTCCTAAAATACGTTGACGGTTTTAATTGAAGGCCAGTAGCTTTTGCTCCTGGCTTTTTTGTGCACTTGGTTTGGTGTTTTCATTCCTAAACTCAAATGCGGCCTCATTTCATTGTATATTAATATTGATT
>NZ_JADYXH010000035.1:0-15363 GCF_015864395.1 Pseudoalteromonas sp. SWYJZ12 | reverse complement strand
AAAAGATCCGGAACGTTTTGGTGTCGTTGAATTTGATGAGAACCAAAAGGCTATTTCCATTGAAGAGAAGCCAGCTAAACCAAAGTCTGATTTAGCGGTAACCGGTTTATATTTTTACGATAATTCTGTTGTAGAAATAGCCAAACAAGTTAAGCCCTCGCATAGAGGTGAGCTAGAGATAACGTGCTTAAATGAAATTTATTTAAAGCAAAATAAGCTAAATGTTGAAATACTTGGTCGCGGCTTTGCTTGGCTTGATACAGGTACGCATGAAAGCTTGCTTGAAGCGGCTCAGTTTGTAGAAACAATAGAAAAGCGTCAAGGCTACAAAATAGCTTGTCTAGAAGAAATTGCATTCAATAATAAGTGGCTAACTAAATCTGAAGTAGAAGCGCTTGCAGCCCCAATGCTTAAAAATAGTTACGGTCAATATCTAATGGATTTAGTAAAAAGTAATGCATAATCATTTTACTTTGAAGGAGTGGGATAGCCACTTTTTTAACAAGACAATATTTTCACTTGAGCTAACAAGTGATGATATAGAAAATAAAAATTGGCCTAGTAACTCACTGGTAACAACTAAAGTTAGTTCAAATAACTATCACGATTTAGATAAAATGAATAAGTACGGCTTTAGCTTTGTTGAGGGAGAAGTTGTATTTCAAAAAAGCTTACTAGACAGCAATGACGTAGTTTCACTACCAAGTTTTAATTGTTATCTAGCGCTAGAAAGCGATATTGATGAACTTAAACGTACAGTAAGTGATTTATATGTGAATAGTCGTTTTAGAGAGCCGTGGTTTTCTCCAAGTGAAAGAGATTGCTTTTATCAAACGTGGATCGAAAATGCAGTTTTATCTAAATTCGATGACTGTTGCTTAGTCTTAAAGAGCGAAGGTAATATTTCTGGTTTTATTACCATTCGGATTAGAAATAAAGAAGCCGTTATAGGGCTTATTGGAGTAGCTAGTCGTAGTGAACTGCTAAAGCTAATAGAGGCCTACTGTTTAGCAAATAACGTTAGCAAGATAAAAGTTGCAACACAAACTAGCAATACCCCCGCAGCAAATTTATACAGTAAAAATGGTTTTAGCATTGCTGATATATCATATTGGTTTTATAAACAGGTTTAAAAAATGATCCCTTTTAATATTCCTCCTAAAGTAGGCACAGAATTAGCGTATATCGAACAAGCGATTGCATCAGACAAGTTATGCGGCGATGGTTACTTCTCTAAAAAGTGCGAAAAATGGTTTGAAGACAGCTTCAACACAATAAAAGCATTACTAACTCCCTCATGTACAGCATCGTTAGAGCTAGCCGCCATTTTGATAGATATTCAGCCAGGCGATGAAGTTATAATGCCTTCCTATACATTTGTATCTACAGCGAATGCGTTTGTATTACGTGGTGCAAAAATTATATTTGTTGACGTTCGTCCGGACACAATGAATATTGATGAAACACTCATTGAAGCTGCGATTACGGCTAAAACAAAAGCAATAGTGCCAGTACATTACGCAGGTGTAGCTTGTGAAATGGATACAATACTCGCTATCGCAGAAAAACATGACTTGTGGGTAGTAGAAGATGCAGCACAAGGCGTAATGTCTACCTATAAAGGTAAAGCACTAGGAACTCTTGGTCATATAGGCTGCTATAGCTTTCATGAAACTAAAAACTACTCATCGGGTGGCGAAGGTGGGGCAATTTTAATTAATGACCCTAAGCTGGTTGAGCGAGCTGAGATTATACGTGAGAAAGGAACAAATCGTAGCCAGTTCTTGCATGGTATCGTCGATAAATACACGTGGCAGGACATAGGGTCGAGCTTTTTACCAAGCGAGTTACAAGCGGCTTATTTATATGCACAACTTGAAGCCGCAGACACGATAAATAATTTTCGTTTATCAATATGGGATTATTATTACAGTAAACTTAGCCTAAAACTAAAGGCTGAACAGTTACCCTATATTCCCGATTCATTAACGCATAACGCGCATATGTTTTATATAAAATTGAGCTCAAATGAAGAGCGAAATGAATTTATTAGTTATATGAAAAAGCAGGGTATTACAACACCTTTTCATTATATCCCACTGCACTCAAGCCCTGCGGGAGAAATGTTTGGAAAATTTGTAGGTGATAATACTTACACGACCCATGAAAGCGCAAAACTTGTCCGTCTACCATTGTACTTCGGAATGACCCACGTTGAACAAGAAAAGGTTGTTAAAGCTGTTGAGGGGTTTTTCCGTGAGGGCTAAAAGAATATTACATGTAGCAGAATGTGATAAATTTATTCCTCCATATATTAGATTTATAAATCAAAACTTTAATAGTGATGAGCATGAGTTTTTAATTAAAAATGGCATGGCTGATGATGAGCTTGAAGATGCTAATAATATCTGCTTGTCAGGGCGTTCGGCTTTATTAAAGGTAAAGCACCATACTCAATTAATAATAAAAATGCACCGAGCTGATAAAATTATATTACACAGTTTAATCGATATAAAAATGGTTCAAATACTAAGTGTTATGCCTTGGTTGCTTAAAAAGTGTTATTGGATGATATGGGGAGCAGACTTATATGCTTATCAATTAAAGCGTGTCACTCTCAAAGAAAAAATAAATGAGCTTTTAAGGCACAGGGTAATAAATCGGCTTGGGCATTTAGTTACATATTTAGAAGGAGATATAGCTCTTGCAAAAGACTGGTATGGAGCAAAAGGAACTTACCATGAGTGCTTAATGTACACGAGTAACTTATACAAACAATATAAACTTCCCGCAGTTGATAAGGTGAGGGTAAATATTCAAGTAGGCAACTCAGCCGACCCGAGTAATAATCATATAGAGGCGTTGGAAAAGTTATTACCATTTAAACATCAGGATATATGTATTTATGTACCTTTGTCGTACGGGCATCAAGAATATGCACAGCAAGTAATAAAGCAAGGTAAAGAATGGTTTGGCGAAAAGTTTAAACCCCTTACAGATTTTATGCCATTTGATGATTATTTATTATTTTTAAGCTCAATTGATATTGCCTTTTTTAATCATAAACGCCAACAAGCCATGGGAAATACAATAACTTTATTAGGTCTTGGTAAAACTGTTTACTTGCGAAGTGAAACCACACAATGGCATTTTTTTTCTAAAAAAGGTATTAACGTTGGCGATATTGAAAAGCTCAATAATCTAGATTGCCACAAATTACCTAAAAATATTGAAATTGTAAAAAATTACTTCTCTACAGAGAACTATAAAAAGCAACTTACCCAATTATTTGATAAGTAACTATTTCAAAACCTTTAATAGTCGTTGTTTTATAAATAATATTCTATTGGGGTTACTAGTATGTTGGAACATAAAAAAATATGACCCCCAAAAAAATCCTATCTTTTGCATTGGGCCCAGTAGGTGGTGCTCTCTTAGGTTTTGTGAGTTTGCCAATTATCACTTGGTTTTTTACTCAGGAAGATATTGGCCGCATAGCTATGCTCAATGTAGTGGTTGGTTTTTGCACACTCTTTTTTAGCTTAGGGCTAGATCAAGCGTATGTACGTGAATTTCACGAAGTAAGTAATAAACCAGGCCTATTAAAAGCGTCATTTTTCCCTGGTTTAAGCTTATTAATTATTAGCTTATGTTTACTATTCAGTTACGGTAATACAATTTCGTTATGGTTATTTGAGGTTAATAGCCAATTTCTCAGCCTGTTAGTCGCTTTAGCTGTTTTATGTGCTTTTATGTCTAGGTTTTTATCTTTAATTTTGCGAATGAATGAGCAAGGCTTCGCCTACTCAATGAGTCAACTGCTTCCTAAGCTGCTTCTAATCATTATTATCTTAGGTTATGTTTTATTTTCTGTTAATAAAAATATTACTAATCTTGTAATAGCCAATGTTGCAGCTATATCATTAGTTTTTTTTATATATGCGTGGAATACAAGAAGCGAGTGGATTGCAGGGCTTAAGGAAAAGCTAGACTTTAGCCAGTTAAAAGGTCTTTTAAGCTTTGGTATGCCACTGATTTTTGGCAGCTTAGCATTCTGGGGGCTAACTGCGTCAGATAAAATATTATTAAAAGAGCTCTCAAATTTTGAGCAGTTAGGGCTTTACTCTGTTGCTGTTAGTTTTGCTGCCGCTGCGACCATTATTCAGAGTGTTTTCTCTACTGTTTGGGTTCCCGTTGTATATAAGTGGGCTGCAGCAAATGAAAACCTTGATAAAATATTTAAAGTAAACCGATATGTATTATTAGTCGTTATTATTTTATTTTGTTTGGCTGGCCTACTCTCTGCGGTAGTAACGTTTATACTACCGGATAATTATAAAGCGGTTCAGTGGATTTTAGTTCCGTGTTTAGGATATCCATTGCTTTATACTCTATCCGAAACAAGCGTCGTAGGCCTAGGTATTACCCGGCGCACCGGATTTTCAATGCTTGCTTCTGTAGTTGCTTTTGGAGTTAACTTGCTAGGAAACGTCTGGTTAATTCCAAAGTTTGGTGCAATTGGCGCCGCTATAAGTACGTGTTTTTCTTTCTGGGTATTTTTTATATTAAGAACTGAATTTTCTATTTACTTTTGGAAAGCAATTCCTAGGTTGGGTATGTATATTTATACAACTTTACTGGTATTTGGTTCTGTTATACATGCATTATACGGTAGCAGTTTACAAAATTATTTTGCGTTATATTGGTGTTTGATATTATTGAGCTTATTTTTATTTTTTAAAAATGAAATTTCTGAAAGTAAAAGTTTCATTGCCAAAAAAATATCTGGAATTAAGTCTTAGCAAACTTTCTTTGACTGCTACAATTAGGTTAACCACAAATAAATACATAAACATTTTTAAAGTTAGCCTAATAAAATATTCAACCACTTCACAAAACCACTATTAACAGTTATTTGACTGCACTCTCATGACTTTTTTGAAGGAAAAATAGTCTAAATACAAGTGTTTAATTATCTTCTATTTGAAGTATGTAAGTATCAGCTTTAAGTGGTTCTTAAATTAAAGCTTTATTATTTACCTATTTCAACTTCAACATCATTACCTAAAACTTCTTTGTACTTATTTGCTAACGCGTTTTTTGCATCATCATCGCCATGCACAATTTTTATATGGCTTGGCTTTTTATGCATACCCGTTACAAATTTAATTAATCCGTTTTGATCGGCATGGGCGCTGTACCCGCTAATTGTATGTACTTTTGCGTTTATAGTAATGCGAGCATCATTTATAAAAACATACCCATTACGTGGTCCATATGTTTGAATTTCACGGCCTAAAGTTTTATTACCTTGGTAACCTACAAACAATACATCGGTGGTTTTGTCATTTAAAAATCGCTCTAGATAATTAACTATTCGGCCACCTGTGCACATACCGCTTGCCGCTAATATTATGGCTGGTGTTTGCCGCGAACTTAAATAGTTAATAATAGCCATGTGCTCTTTGTGTGAATCAACCGTAGTTAGGTTTTCAAAATCGAGCGGGTGTCTACCATTTGCAACTTTGCGTTTGGCTTCACTATCCCAAAGGTGCTTAAATTTTTTATATTGCTCGGTAAAGTGAGCTGCCATGGGGGAATCGAGTATTACGTGAATGTCTCGCCACTTAGACTTTTTAGATGAGCTATGTATGAGTTGCTCCAGCTCGTATAGCAGCTTTTGTGTGCGGCCAATACTAAAAGCAGGTACTAAAACAACACCATTGTCGGCTACGGCGCGTTCAATAATGTTTTTTAGCGTTTTAGTACGCTCTTTACGGCCTTGATGATTTTTATCACCGTAGGTTGATTCAATAACTAGAGTATCGGCTTTATACGGCGGTTTAGGCGAAGGGAGTAGCGGGGTGTATGGCGCACCTAAGTCTCCTGAAAATACAACGCGATGTTTGTTGTTATCACTATTTGTAATATCAATTTCAACGTAGGCAGAGCCCAATATATGCCCAGCACGCTGAAATCTCGCCTTAGCTTTATTGAGCCCTTTGCAAGGTAGTTCAAACCACGTTTTATAATCAACAGCAACTATGCGTTTATTTAATAAGCTTAAGCAGGCAGCTATAATTTTAGGGTCGCGGGTTACACCTACTTTTAAAGCATCTTCAATTACTAAAGGTAATAAGCTGGCCGATGCAATACTTGTAAAAATAGGGCCCTTAAAACCGGCTGCTAATAAGTAAGGAATTCTACCAACATGGTCAATATGGCAATGGGTAACAATAAGGGCAGTAACATGGGTAATATTAAACTCAATTGAAAGGTCGGCTTTAGAGTCTTCGCCTTGAAATAATCCGCAATCAATAAGCACACTTGTTTGCTCATTAACTACCAGCTCGTGGCACGAACCAGTAACGCCGTTAACCGCTCCGTGGTGAAGTATTTGCATTGTGCTTCCTTGTCATCAATTTGTTACATTGAATTTTAAGGTAGAAGTAAAGCCATAATTATTCAAGGTTCTAACGCTTGAGCTAAATTAATAACCTCATCTTCAATATACCACCTGTAGGTGCGAATTTACTTCGCGCTCATGCTTTAACACCTAAAAAGCGAGGTATAAAACCTCACCTACAAATATGCACCACCTCGTAGGCGCGAATTTACTTCGCGCTCGTATTTTAACTCCCAAAAAGCGAGGTATAAAACCTCACCTACAAATATGCACCAACCTGTAGGTGCGAATTTACTTCGCGCTCTTACTTGTATATTTATTAAAAAATATTAATTAAAGTTTTTAATAAATTTTCGCGTCTAAACTTTTATTTAGCCCAATCTAAACATGGCTTTATAGGTACTAAACTAGCGTTAAAGCCTTTATTCCCTTTAAACTCAATAACAATATTTATTAAAGTGAGTGGCTATTAACCACTAAGGCTTATTTACATAGGCACTCTATGTTGGCTATAATGTCGCCGCTGTTTAGTTTGGAATTGTATTTATTGCAATTTTAGTGATGTATTAGGTAGGGACTACTATGGAAAGTTGGTATTTAGTCGTATGCAAACCTAAGCAAGAAGAAAGAGCCAAAACTAATTTGCAAAATCAAGGGATTGAAGCGTTTTACCCCAAACTAACTACCGAAAGGTTGGTTAAAGGTCGTCGGACCGTCCAACAAACTGCTTTATTCTCTAATTATTTATTTGTATGCCTTGAATCAAAAAATGGTAACTTTTCTGCTGTAAAAAACACCCGTGGAATAGGCGGTTTTGTTTCTTATGGTGCAAATTATCAGTTGGTTTCTAAGCACATAATTGACCAGTTAAAAAATGAACGTTCGCACACCACAGAATCAAAAATACCAAAAATAGGTGATGCAGTAAGTGTTAATAACGATTCATTTAGTAATATACAAGCAATATACAAAGAGCCAGATGGCGACATGCGCAGTATTTTATTAATTAACTTACTTAATCAAAAAATTGCAGTAAGTGTAGATAATAAAGATATTAAACAACAATAACTAAAAGCGTAGCAGCGGCTTTATGCCGCGTAAATTAAAACGTAGCAGCGGCTTTATGCCGCGTAAAATAGCTTTATATCAGTAAGTAGGAACTGTAACCTAAGGGCGGAAGCGTGCCCAAAGCACTTAAAGCTCCGTGGTTAAAATTACTTGTAGATACAAGACGCACAGGCAAGCTCACTGACTTCGATGTGATAAATGATAGCTAATCTTTATCAATGAGAGATACAAAACGTACAGCTTGCTGGCGTGACGAGCAAAGCTCGTAATCTCTATATTTTAGTGATCTTTCATTTACCCTAGTTCACTTTATTTTATGCAATTGGTAATGAATGAGCCTGGTGTTTTACTAAAAACTACATCCAATTGAATTTATTCATAAATACCTTATGAAAATACTGATATAATTTCAGTGCTAATTAAAGCTAAGTAACAAAGATTTTACAAACCATAGCCTATTGCTTCACAATAGGGCTCATGCTTTAATTAGTCGGCTAAAATACAAGTGCTCGCCAAGGTTGGTGAGTAAGTGCAATATTTAAAATAATTTTGGGATTCTACAATGGCGTTAAGCTGTAAATCACTCGCATCAATACTCGCAATACTAAGCATGACCGGCTGTACAATAGTACCAGGCAGCCACTTTGAAGGTATAGACTCAGGCGAGCAAACACAAAACCTCGAACAAGATCTCGAAAAAGTAAACATTCAAATAATCGACTCGCTACTAATAAATAAACAAAATAAAGCACGTGTAGCAGCTAAACCACTTTCAAGTACTGAAGGTTTAAATGTAAGTGACTACGAATATAAAATAGGTGTGGGCGACGTACTAACAATAGGCGTGTGGGATCACCCAGAGCTAACAATACCGGCTGGTACCCAGCGTACTGCTGAATTTGATGGCTTCCGTGTGCAACAAGACGGCACAATAACTTATGCCTACGCACCAAATATACCCGCAGCGGGTAAAACAATAAGCCAAGTACGTAACGAGCTTGTTAAGCGATTAGGCCGAGTGATAGAAGACCCTCAAGTTGACGTAAAAGTAGTGGGCTTTAAAAGCCAAAAAACATATATAACGGGTGAAGTAAAGCAACCTGGAATATATCCAGTCACAGAGAACCCGCTTACCTTAATTGATGCCCTAAACCAAGCGGGTGGTTTAACCGCTGAGGCCGACTGGCGCACAGTAACATTTACCCGTGGCGATAAAACAGAAGTTATTAAACTTGATGACTTTTATGCTCATGGTGATATTTCGCAAAACCGTTTATTGCAGCATGGCGACATAGTGCATGTAAATCGTAACGATGCACAAAAAATATTTGTATTAGGTGATGTTAAAAAAGCAGGTTCAGTAACGCTTAACCGTTATGGTTTAAACTTGGCCGAAGCGCTTAGCGATTCGGGTGGTTTAAATGAAGCAACAGCCGATGCTAATGGCGTATTTGTACTGCGTAAAAGTGACCTAGAGCAAACAGGTGTTATTGCAAATGTATACCAATTACATGCTAAAAATATAGCGGCAATGGTATTAGCTGAGCAGTTTGAGTTACAACCGCGCGATATTGTATATGTAACATCGGCACCACTTGCCCGTTGGAACCGTGTAATAAGCTTACTATTACCGTCAATCGCTACTGTAGATAGTGTTGACGATATAACTGCAAACTAAGGGTATTTAAAAATGTTTGATTCAGTTTTAGTAGTGTGTGCAGGCAACATTTGCCGCAGCCCAACAGGTGAGTATGTTTTAAAGCAAAAGCTTGAAGGCAAAAATATTAAAGTATCGTCTGCTGGGTTAACAGCACTTGAAGGCAAACCAGCAGATGCAAAAGCAAAACAAATAGCACTCGCACATGGCGTTAATATGGATGCTCACCAAGGCCAGCAGCTTACATCAAGCTTAGTAGCGCAAAACAGCGTAATACTAGTAATGGAAGAACGCCATTTAAACGACGTACATGCTCGCTACCCAGAGGCGCGCGGTAAAACGTTTTTACTCGGTAAGTGGATTAATAACGCTGAAATACCAGACCCGTACCGCCAAAGCCAAGAGGCTTTTGAACACGTTTACACATTAATCGACAGCGCGTGTAGCGCTTGGCAAAAGTATTTATAAGGAATGGCTAATTTAATGAATTCCCAGCCGAATAACAGCGCTAGTAACGCTAATAATAAAAACACTAATAACACACAACCAACGCAAGAAATTGATTTAATGGCGCTACTAGGCGCATTGCTCGATCGCAAATATTTTATAGTAGCCGTAACCGCACTGTTTATGTTTGTAGGTGTTATTTATGCAGTATTAAGTACCCCTGTTTACCAAGCAACAGCCATGATACAAGTTGAAGACGGCGGCGCATCAGTTCCTGGTTTTGATGATATGGCAGGCATGTTCGAAAGTACATCAGCTGCAGTAACCGAAATAGAGTTACTAAAATCGCGCAGTATAATAGGTGAGGCAGTAGACACTTTAAAGCTTGATGTAATAGCAGAGCCTAAATTATTCCCGTTTATTGGTAGCCGTGCTTATCGTAAATTTACCCCAATAGAAGATGGCGACTTAGCTGAGCCAAGTTTTGGCGCTAACAGCTACGCATGGGGTGGTGAAAGCATTAATGTATTTAGGTTTGATGTACCACGCTTTGCAATCAATAAAGAGTTCACAGTTGTAGCACAAGTTAACAATAGCCTTGCACTTTTAAATGAAGACGGTGAGCAAATATTAACGGGTAAAGTGGGCGAGGAGCTCACTAACGGTAAATTTAATTTAACGGTTCGGACTTTAAATGCACGCCCTGATACAGAGTTTTCAATCACCCGTAAAGATCGTCTTAATACTATTTTGGATTTACAAACTGCAATTGGCGCAAGCGAAAAAGGGAAAGACTCAGGCATAATTAATTTAAGCTTACAAAGCACAAAACCAAGCTACGCTGAAAAAGTGCTTGATAAAGTAGCAGCTATTTATGTACGCCGGAATGTTGAGCGTAACAGCGCTGAGGCACAAAAGTCGCTAGAGTTTTTAGAAGTACAATTACCTGAAATTAAAAAGCAGCTTGAATACGCAGAACAACGCTTTAACGACTACCAAATAAAGCGCCAATCGATAAACATAACGCTCGAAACACAAGGCGTGCTTGAGCAAGTTGTAAAGCTTGAAACTAAATTACAAGAGCTAAACTTAAAGCGTTTAGATATTGGCCGAAAGTTTAAAAAAGATCACCCTTCGTACCAAGGTATACTTGAGCAAATAGAAGCAGTTGAAAGCCAAAAACAAGAGCTTGTTGGTGAGGTAGGTAACCTGCCAGAAACTCAACAAGAGCTACTACGTTTAAAACGCGATGTTGAGGTAAGTAACCAAATTTACACATTGCTGCTTAGTAAAACACAAGAGCTTGATATAGTTCGCGCAGGCACTGTAGGTAACGTACGTATAATTGACTACGCCGAGGTAAACACCAGCAAGCCAGTTAAACCTAAAAAAGCATTAATAGTGGTAATGGCGACTATGCTAGGTGGTATGTTAGCTGTGGCAATTGTGCTTATACAAAAAGCAATGCATAAAGGCGTTGAAGACCCAAGCGAAATTGAAGCGTTAGGCTTACCTGTATACGCAAGTGTACCTCACTCAGATTATCAAGATAAACTAAGTGGCTTTGCTGAACGAGCCCGTAAAAACAAAACAAATAAGCCTAAAAGTATATTAGCTCTTGATAACCCAGCTGACCTAGCAATAGAGGCACTGCGTAGCTTACGTACAAGTTTGCACTTTGCGATGATGGAAGCTAAAAATAATATTATTGCTATATCGGGCCCAAGCCCAAGTGTGGGTAAATCGTTTATATCGGTTAACTTAGCAAGTGTGCTTGCGCAAAGCGGTAAAAAAGTACTGATTATTGATGCCGATATGCGTAAAGGCTATTTGCAAACTCAGTTTGGTTTAAAGTGGGACGATGGCTTAAGTGATTACCTATCAGGCCGATTAAACCTAGAGCAAGTTACTAAACAGACTAAAGTTGAAGGCTTAAGTGTTATTACGCGCGGGCAAATACCACCAAACCCTTCAGAGCTATTAATGCATAGTAACTTTAGTAAGCTAGTTGAAGAAGTAAGCGCCGCTTACGACATTATAATTATTGATACCCCTCCAATACTTGCAGTAACCGATCCTGCAATTGTAAGTGCACATACCGGTACTACTTTACTAGTAACCCGTTTTGGGCAAAACCATGTGCGTGAAATAGAGCTTACCCGTAATCGTTTTGAACAAAATGGCATAGACGTAAAAGGTGTAGTATTTAACGGTGTTGTTAAAAAAGCGAGTAATGCGTATGGCTATTACGGCTACTACAACTACGAATACAAAAGCGATAAATGATTTATAAAAATGGGGGCCTATTGGGCACTTTTTAATAAAAGTATAAAAACAAGGTATTACAATGAGATAGTTAAAGTTGACTGTCTCAATGTAGAAATAAGTGTCTCAGTGGGGTGTTAAATTATTGAGATGCTAAATTGAAAAAATGCAATTTAGTGGTGAGCCATTGCGTACTGATTTAGTAAATTCAGAGCGTTTTTACCATAAAAAAATGAATGGTAACCCACCCGAAAAAGATTATAAAACGCGCTTTTTATCCACCAGTATACCTCTGTATACTCGTTTTAATATGAAACCAATTTTAAAATTTAACTTTACGAAGCTCGAAGTCCAAAACTCGAAGCTCTATAACCAAACAAAGAGAGTACAACTATGCACGATTCATTAACGGACCTAAAAATTGGCATTATAGGTTTAGGCTATGTAGGCCTCCCATTAGCAGTTGAGTTTGGTAAAAAATTCCCAGTAACAGGTTTCGATATTAACCAAGGTCGAATTGCGCAGTTACAAGCCGGCCACGACTCTACACTTGAAGTAAGTGATGAAGAGCTTAAACAATCTCCACAGCTTAATTTCTCATATACAGTGTCAGATCTTGAAAGCTGTAATGTATATATTGTTACAGTGCCAACCCCTATTGACGCGCATAAACAACCTGATTTAACACCACTTATTAAAGCCAGTGAAATGCTGGGTAAAGTGGTTAAAAAAGGCGACATAATAATATATGAGTCAACGGTATATCCAGGTGCAACAGAAGAAGCGTGTTTACCAGTGGTTGAACGAGTATCGGGCCTAGTATTTAATAAAGACTTTTTTGCCGGCTACTCACCAGAGCGTATAAACCCAGGTGATAAAGAGCACCGTGTTACTAACATATTAAAGGTAACTTCAGGCTCGAATCCAGAAATAGCTGAAAAAGTTGATCAACTTTATAAGTCAGTAATTACGGCCGGCACACATAAAGCAAGTTCTATTAGAGTGGCTGAAGCTGCAAAGGTAATTGAGAATACGCAACGTGATGTAAATATAGCTCTAATTAATGAGCTATCGATTATTTTTAATAAACTAGGTATCGACACTCTTGAAGTGCTAGAAGCGGCGGGAACTAAATGGAATTTCTTACCATTTCGTCCAGGTTTAGTTGGCGGACACTGTATTGGAGTTGATCCATATTACTTAACGCACAAAGCACAAAGTGTTGGTTACCACCCCGAAATGATTTTAGCCGGTCGTCGTTTAAACGATGGTATGGGCAAACATGTAGTATCAGAACTGGTTAAAAATATGCTTAAAAAGCGTATTCATGTAGATGGTGCAAACGTATTAATAATGGGTTTAACGTTTAAAGAAAATTGCCCAGACTTACGTAATACAAAAGTGGTCGATATTGTTAGCGAGCTAAAAGAATACAATATTAATGTGGATATAGTCGACCCGTGGTGCTCAAACGATGAAGCTCAACATGAATATGGTTTAAGCTTAACTGCTGAGCACAAAAAAAATAACTATGACGCAATCATTCTTGCTGTAGGTCATAACGAATTCAAAAAAATGGGTGCAGAGCAAATACGTGCACTAGGTAAAGCTGAGCATGTACTTTATGACTTGAAATACGTGCTACCAAAGCAGAGCGTAGATATGCGTTTGTAATTATTGTAAGCGTGGGTTCAATCCCGCGCTTTTAAGATAAGCATTACAAACTAATAATGCTTTGGATTTTGCTAATCTCTAAGCTCACACAAGGAATATCATGACTCGTTACGAACAAATTAAAGTAGAATTACTTTCTTCTCCTAAAGCCTGGCTAGTGACAGGTGTTGCTGGTTTTATTGGCTCAAACCTTTTAGAGCATTTATTAAAATTAAATCAAAATGTGGTAGGGCTCGATAATTTTGCAACGGGCCATCAACATAACCTTGATGAAGTAAAAGGCTTAGTTACTGCAGAGCAATGGCAAGGCTTCAAGTTTATTGAAGGTGATATTCGTAACTACCAAGATTGCGAAACCGCATTAGCCAATAACGAAAACGGCGTTGATTACGTATTACACCAAGCAGCGCTCGGCTCTGTACCGCGTTCAATAGCTGACCCTGTTACCACGAATGCTGCAAATATCACTGGCTTTTTAAATATGTTACAAGCGGCAAAAGAGGCAAACGTTAAAAGTTTTACCTATGCAGCAAGTAGCTCTACTTATGGCGACCATCCGGCACTACCAAAAGTGGAAGAAAATATTGGTAATCCACTTTCTCCATACGCAGTAACTAAATACGTAAATGAGCTATATGCAGGGGTATATGCAAAAACCTATGGTTTTAAAGCAATTGGCTTACGTTACTTTAATGTTTTTGGCCAACGTCAAGATCCTAACGGTGCCTATGCAGCAGTAATCCCTAAGTGGACTGCTGATATGATCAAAGGCGAGGATGTATTTATAAATGGTGATGGTGAAACCAGCCGTGATTTTTGCTTTATCGAAAACACAGTACAAATGAACATACTTGCCGCAACGGCAGAAGATGAAGCTAAAGACAACGTGTATAACGTAGCTGTGGGCGACCGGACAACTCTTAACGACTTATACAAATCAATACAGTCTGCACTTAAAGAGTGCGATATAAATGTTACCCAAGCTCCAAAATATCGTGACTTTAGGGCTGGTGATGTACGCCATTCGCAAGCAGATGTAAGTAAAGCAGTTAATAAACTAGGTTACGCGCCTGAGTACAAAATATTGCAAGGTATTAGTAAAGCAATGCCATGGTATAAAGAGTTTTTAGGTAATAAATGATATGAAGATTTTAGTTACTGGCGGGGCAGGTTTTATAGGTTCTGCTGTTATTCGCTATATAATCGAAAATACTTCTGATACGGTCATTAATCTCGATAAGCTTACTTATGCGGGCAATTTAGAGTCTCTATTAAAAGTATCTACTAGTAAACGATATACATTTGAGCAAGTTGATATTTGTAACCGTACAGAGTTGGATCGAGTTTTTGAAACGCATAAGCCCGATGTCGTAATGCATTTAGCTGCTGAAAGTCATGTAGACCGGTCAATTACAGGGCCGAGCGACTTTATTCAAACTAATATTGTAGGCACATATAACTTACTTGAGGCAGCTCGCAGTTACTGGAATAACTTAGAAGTTAATGCGAAAAAAGTATTTAGATTCCATCATATTTCAACGGATGAAGTATATGGAGATTTACCTCACCCAGATGAGCAAGTAGGTAATGGGTTAGGTAAAGCGCTACCTTTGTTTACTGAACAAACATCTTACGCACCAAGCAGTCCTTATTCAGCAAGTAAGGCGTCTAGCGATCACTTAGTTCGTGCATGGCAACGTACTTATGGCTTTCCTACAATCGTAACCAATTGCTCAAATAACTATGGGCCATATCATTTCCCTGAAAAGTTAATACCTTTAGTAATACTTAATGCGCTAGAAGGTAAAGACTTACCTATTTATGGTAAAGGTGATCAGATTAGAGA
>NZ_JADYXH010000034.1:0-19062 GCF_015864395.1 Pseudoalteromonas sp. SWYJZ12 | reverse complement strand
AAAGTGGTGGAGGGAGCTGGATTCGAACCAGCGAAGGCTGAGCCGTCAGATTTACAGTCTGATCCCTTTGGCCGCTCGGGAACCCCTCCACGATAATTCTCTACTAATTCACTTCCGGTAAAAGGAAAGTGGTGCCGACTAACCGAGTCGAACGGTTGACCTACTGATTACAAGTCAGTTGCTCTACCAGCTGAGCTAAGTCGGCACTGCTTTAGTACGGGGCGAGATATTAGAGTAAGGTTTATTGGGATGCAACAATAAAATTAAAAAAAGTGTAAATTTTTAGTTTAAATGCTCAATATTCACGCGAAAACACGTTTTTTGCACTTTTTTATACTGTTTCGGTTAATTCGTACCAATAATTTAAGCCCTTCATTACGAGCAATGAATCAAAAATACTTCCTGTAAATTGCTGCTGCAATAGTGAGCCATAGCCACCAGCAAAAATAATTTGTGTTGCTTGTTCTGTTTTTTGAGCCGTTAAATTCAGCTTAGCTTGCTCAATTGCCCCGATGGTTGCCACTAAGGCACCGTTTTTTAAACCATTTGGCGTGTTTTTACCCAGTTCATTAGTAAACGGTGTTTTACCGTCATCAAAAACACGTTGGGTGTTTTGTGTAAGCGATGAGGTCATTAAATCAAGCCCGGGTAAAATCCAGCCACCCAAATGTAGGCCTTCACTATCAAGCACATCAATTGTTGTCGCAGTACCCGCATCAACAACAATACATGCTTTATTTGGATATAACGTAAAGCCTGCAATAAGCGCCAACCACCTATCTATGCCTAAGTTAGCTACATGCTCGTAAGCGCATACAAGATCTCCAAGCGTTTTGGTTACCTTGGCTTCAAAACAAATAATATTATTGCTAGCCGCTTGCGCGAGAATATCGTTTAGTAAATCACTGCGCCCTACACATGCATAAATCACTTCGGTTATTTGTAACCAAGGCAGGTTATTTATATCTGCCGATTGTGCTTGCTCGTTATGCCACAGCACAGCTTTTAGTGATGTATTTCCTACGTCGATCAGTAATCTCATACTTGCGCCTTTCTGAGGGAGACTTCCCCACCGTAATAACTTTTTACTTCACCATCTTGGCGAATTCGTATTCCACCTTGTGCGTCAATACCTTCGCATATTCCACGCCAGCTTCGGTGCCCTGTATTTAGCTCAACATAATCGCCAGCAAACGCATTAAGCGAATTCCATTGCTCATACATATCTTGTAAGCCAGTTTGACGATACTGCACTAAACGCTGCTCTAAATGATAAGTAAGTGACGCCACCAGCTGGTTTTTATCAAGCTTTTGAGTATGTTGATTTAAGTCGGTCCACGCTTGGTCTATATGTTGGCTAAAACTCTCAGGCATTTGTAAATTAATACCTATACCAATCACTAACTGACAAGGTCCTTGCGGTTGCCCATCTAATTCAACCAACACACCTGCAAGTTTTTGTTTATTTATATAAATATCGTTAGGCCATTTAAGCTCTACATCAATTTGGTATAACGCTTTAATTGCATCATAAACAGCAAGGCCTACCGCAATTGATACACCCATTGCAGCTTGAAGCCCGTCATCTAAACGCCAAAAATAACTGTAATACAAATTAGCGCCAAATGGGGATTGCCAAACACGGCCGCGTCGGCCGCGCCCTGCTTGCTGCATTTCAGCAACAATAACAGTGCCTGACTCAAGCGCTGTTTTGGCCTGTATACGGCGCATAAGCTCGCTGTTGGTCGAATCAATAATAGGGTGTACTTCTACATCGGCAGTATTTGCACCTAGCGCTTTGTAGTGCTGATCAATTTGTGTTTTATTTAAAAGGCCCACCTGACTATTCAAACAATAGCCTTTGCCAGTCACTTTAAAAATATCCAAGCCCATTTCTTGTAACGTTTTAATATGTTTACTCACCGCAGCTCGGCTAATTCCTAGCTTTTCACCCAAGGCTTGGCCAGATACAAAGCCCCCTTGGTTGAGTGCATTTAAAATAGCGAGTTTGTTTCCATCAGGTGCTTTCATTGCTCAGGCTCCGCGTTAATATGGCATTCGCTGCGCGCATCTATTAAACGTACTTCGTGTTCTAGCATAATGCTGTAACGCGTATAAACCACTTGCTGAATGTGTTTAATCATTTTTATTAGGTCACCACCTTCACTATTTCCGTGATTAACAAGTACTAGTGCTTGTTGTTGATGCACTTCGATACCTGCCACGCGGTGCCCTTTTAAACCACTTTTATCGATTAGCCAACCTGCTGCGACCTTGTGATGGCTTTGTCCATATTCGTAATGAGGTAAATCTGCAAATTCCTTTAATAGCTCAGCTAACTGCTGGTTGGTTATTATAGGGTTTTTAAAAAAGCTACCTGCATTGGCAAGTGAATGTGGGTTAGGTAATTTGCTATTGCGCGTTTTTATAACCTGATCGAATACTGCTTGCGGGGTAATGCTTGAGAGCTGCTGCAGGGGGCCATAACTTAATACTGGTTGCCATTTTTTTGGGAGCGCTAAATGCACTTGCGTGATCACCGCTTTATTTTTGAGAGCATTTTTAAATATTGAGTCTCTGTAAGCAAATTCACATTGTGTATTATTTAGTGAGTGCATAGTTTTAGTGGTTATATCAAAGTACTCTACCAACTCAATAAATTTAGCTATCTCAACGCCATAAGCGCCAATATTTTGTACCGGCGATGCGCCAACAGTGCCCGGTATAAGTGCTAGATTTTCAAGCCCGGGTATATTTTTCTCTAATAAATAACTGACTAGTTGATGCCAGTTTTCGCCTGCAGCAATACTTATTAGTGTGTCGCTCTCACGCTCGGTAATTTTAATACCTTTTAAGGCTATTTTTATAACCGTACCCATGTAGTCATTTAAAAATACGGTATTACTGCCCTCGCCTAGCAAACAAAACGGTGCACTAAAACTTTGCGTTTTAAGTTGCTCAAGCTGAGTAATTTCAACAAAATTTTGGCATTGGCTGTTTAATGCGAATGTATGTAAGGAGTGTAATGAATGCGCCACAAAGCTCTCTAAAAATACCGGTAACTAATCGCAATAGTTTACCTCATCGTCGCAAATGTGGCACTAGATTGTAAAAATCACTCAACCCACCGTGTCAATCGTGATATAAAACCAGCACTTTTTTATTTGTGTTCAGAGTAATGATGAAAATTAAACCTCTTTTTTTAAGCCTCGCTATGGCGGGTATGTGTTCGCAAGCAATGGCTAATGCGATTGACCAAAACTCGTATGCTAACCTTGATGATGTTGTTACTACTCACTTAAACCTTGATTTAGATGTCGACTTTGCCGACAAGCAGTTAGAAGGTTTTGTGGAGCATACTCTTCAGTGGAACAACAGCAAAAGTAGAACTCTGGTACTTGATACCCGCGACTTGGACATTGATAAAGTAATGTACAAAGACCAAAGTGGTAACTGGAAAAAGGCGACTTTTGATTTAGCTAAGCGAGATGACGTTAAAGGTTCAAAGCTTACTATTAAGTTTAAAAACCAAGCTGAAGTAGTTCGTATTTACTACAACAGTCGTCCAGAAGCATCTGGCCTGCAATGGTTAACACCAGAGCAAACGGCAAGTAAAACGCATCCATTTATGTACAGCCAATCGCAAGCAATTCATGCACGTAGTTGGATCCCAGTGCAAGATACACCCGCAATGCGTGTAACTTACTCTGCACGAATTCATACACCAAAAGATATACGTGCTGTAATGAGTGCCGACAACAAAGATGCGCTTTATAAAGATGGCGACTACATTTTTGATATGCCACAAGCAATTTCACCTTACCTAATTGCTATTGGTGCAGGTAACTTAGAATTTAAAGCAATGTCGCACCAAACGGGCATATTTGCTGAGCCTACAATTTTAGATGCCTCAGTTGCTGAATTTGACGACACCCAAGCCATGATCGACAAAACAAACGCTATGTACGGCAAATATGCATGGGGTCGCTACGACTTATTAATGCTACCGCCAAGTTTTCCGTTTGGTGGCATGGAAAATCCACGCTTATCGTTTATAACTCCAACGGTTGTTGCTGGTGATAAAAGCTTAGTTAACCTTATTGCCCATGAGCTTGCTCATTCTTGGTCAGGTAACTTAGTAACTAACGCAACGTGGGAAGATTTATGGTTAAACGAAGGTTTTACCTCGTACGTTGAAAACCGCATTATGGAAGAAGTATTTGGTCGTGACCGTGCGGTTATGGAACAAGCACTTGATTCAGCGTCTTTACGCGCACAAATTAAAACAATTGATGCACCAGATACACGCCTTAATTTAAAACTTAATGGCCGCGACCCAGACGATGCGTTTAGCTCAGTGCCTTACACTAAAGGTCAGTTATTTTTAATCTATCTAGAAAACAAATATGGCCGCGATAAGTTTGACCCGTTTGTAAAAGCATACTTTAAAGAATTTTCGTTTAAATCACTTACTACCGCGCAATTTGTTACTTACTTAAAAGCTAACTTAATTGAGAAGTACCCTGGTGTTGTAAGTATGGATAAAGTAAACGAATGGATTTTTGAGCCTGGCTTACCAAGTGATGCGCCAAACCCTACGTCTGATGCATTTGATAAAGTAGATACTGCAACAGCAGCATGGTTGAAAGGCGACACAACAGCAGCTCAACTACCAACGGCTGATTGGTCTGTGCATGAGTGGCTACACTTTTTAAATAACTTACCACGCGATTTAAGCATAGAGAAAATGAGCGAGCTTGATAGTGAATTTAACCTAACGCAATCAACTAACGCTGAACGTGCGTTTGCTTGGTTTATGCTAGCAGTAGGTAATGGTTATCAACCAATTTATCCTGCGCTTAATAAGCACTTATCAGGTATTGGCCGTCGTAAGTTAATTGTGCCGTTATATAAATCACTTATCACTAACGGTAAAAAAGACTGGGCACAAAGCGTGTACTTAAAAGCACGCCCTGGGTATCACCCTCTTGCGCAAGGTACTATTGACGCATTATTTGAATAAATAGCGTTAACTAGAAACTAAAAAGGGCCAAATTTGGCCCTTTTTGTTTTTCTGTTATTTTACTTTGTTACTTTTTCTAAAAAAGCTTTACGCTCTGTAGTTGTGGCTTGTTGCCACCAAAAATCAAGCATTTGCGGCGCACTTGGCATGCCTTTACCTGTAATTGGTGCTATCGGCTTTATTGGCTGACTAGGACGTGAAGGTCCTGCAGGCAATGTATTTTGCATTACCGGTTTATTGCTTGCTAGTTGCGTGTTAGAAATAACACTTAAAGGCTTAGCAACAGCGCTACTTTTTGCTTTTAAACTCACTTGAGGGGCTTCTGCAAACACTTTTGCAGATACTGCATTTTCAGCACGATTAAACACTAAGGTATAATCTTTACCTGCTTCAACAGTTACACTTACCCAAAATGGTTCCGACTCCACAACTTCATGCGTGTCGTAATCATCTTCATATAAATCGGTGTACTTTAGCCTAAGCTGATAAGTTCCGGGGGCAAGCTCTACATCATCAATACGACTAAACAAAGAGCTTTCTAGCATTTTATCGCCCACTTGCAGTGGTACAAATTCTTCTGGAAAGTGAATATTCTCAGCATTAGCCGAAAAACTAAGTAGTAATGCAACTGCACTACTTATTAAAATTGGTTTAAGCATATTAACTCCTTTATTTGATTTCAGTTTGACACTGCTTTGAAAGTTTGTCATTAGTGAGCTTAAAATTCACAACACTTAATTAGGAACACACTATGAGCCAAGAAACTATTTTTACCAAAATCATTAATCGTGAAATTCCAGCAGATATTATTTACGAAGATGAAAACACTCTCGCATTTAAAGATATAAACCCACAAGCGCCATTTCATGTGTTAATTATCCCAAAAAAAGCAATTGCTACTATAAATGATATAAATCCTGAAAACTCACATTTAGTAGGCAACTTATACGTAGTTGCAGCTAAATTAGCTAAGCAACATAATTTTGCTGAGGACGGATACCGCGTAGTTATGAACTGTAACGAGCATGGAGGGCAAACTGTTTATCACATACATTTACATATGCTTGGCGGTAAAGAAATGGGATGGCCACCTTATCAAAGCATAAAAAAAGTAAATTAATTAAGATTTTTTTGTTACTTTATTCTGCTCAAGTAATTAGTTACAAATATTATGGTTTTTCATGAGCATAAAGTGAGAAATAGTTACTTATTTGCAACATTTTATGTTTAAATAATTGTAAAATCGTATTTGTTATTGAGTACACTATCGACTTTCTAATACTAAAGGTGTGGAAGTCGTGATAAACTCAACCAGCCAGCTTTATAAAAGAGTATAAAAAACATGAGCAGTTCAGCCTTTTTGTTATTAGATCAAGAGCCAATTAACACTATTGGCATAAACGTTTTAGAACCTTTGTTAAAAACGCAAGGCCTTGACGTAACCACAGGTACGAACATTTTAGATATACCTGAAGGGACTCGACTTTTGTTTATTGAAACATCAAGTAAAGATGCATGGGGTAAACTAAAAGAACAACTAGTAAACCTGCGTATTAAATGCGATATCATATTATTCAACCTAGACGAAAACCCAGAGCTTGCTAATCGCGCGCTTTTGAGCGGTATTCGCGGCGTATTTTATACAACCGATAACGCGGATGTATTAATGAAAGGTATACGCCTACTAATGGAAGATCAACTTTGGTATCGTCGCGATATTATGTGTAATGCATTAAATCGTATGTTGCAGTTTAACAAAGACGCGCTGCATAAACTAACCGAAGGCGATATTGAGCCGGTTAAACTTACTAAGCGGGAAAAAGCAATTATCTCATTAATGAGTAATGGCTCTAAAAATAAAGAAATCGCTGAAGAACTTAGCATTAGCCCACATACTGTTAAAACACATTTATACAGCGCATTTAGAAAAACTAAATGTCGTAACCGTATTGAGCTCCTATCTTGGGCACAACAAAATATCCCTGATGAAATTCGTTAATCATATATTCAGTTTAAAATTAAAAACAGACACTTAGGTGTCTGTTTTTGTATGTGTTACACACTTATTTAATACCAATTTGCTTGCCTAAGTAATCTGTTTTGAGGATTGGTATAAGTGTATACTTTTGATAACTTTAGTTTAATAACTACTTTGCTGGAATATTAATGCTCGACTCCTTCACTCTTTATTTTGCCAGCATCGCCATCATGATCGTAATGACCTTACTTAACTTTTTGACATGGCGAACAAATAAACAAATATCGGGCACGCTGCTATACATTTTCTATCCCATATTGCTATTAGGCTCTGTTATTGGCTTTACTCTTGTTGGTGATACACATAATTTAGTAATTATCAGCGCTGCCAGTAACATGATGTTTGCCGCATCAATAGTGCACAGCCTTTCACTTAGTCAGTTTTTAAATTATCGCGGTATTGGTTTTAAATTACTCTGCTCAGTGACCGCTTTTTGCACTGTAATGCTTGGCTATTACACCTTTTTTGACCCATCTTTACACGAAAGAGTGATTGCATCCGATATACAACACATAGCAGAAGCTGGTTTTTTACTGTTTATATTTATTAAGTGTGCACGCAAACCCTATCCTAATGGCAGTATTGTATACATAATCATTTTAACGCTTGTTGCTTTAAGCTTTATTGGCCGCTCGTTATTTATGGATAACATTGAACAAAAAAACCTTTTAGTAAACGGCTGGTTTAGCTCATTATTATTTTTAAATGGCGTAATTGCACCCATGTTTTATGCTGCAGGTATGGCGTTATTATGTAATGAGCGCAGAGAGCAGCACCTCAATAAATTAGCCGATAAAGCACAAAAAGATTTAGAAATACGCGGGCTCTTTTTATCAACTATAAGCCACGAAATTCGCACCCCGCTAAACGGTATTTTAGGCAGCGCCCAACTTGTTATGAACCAAACAAGTGATACCCGCAATAAAGCCTATTGCGAGGCGATTATAAATTCTGCCGAATCACTTAACTTATTGGTAGATAAGGTCCTTGATTACGCGAGCCTAGATCAAAGTGACGAAGCGCTTTATGAAGAAGATGTAGAGTTTAAAACATGGCTTAATAATTTATGCTTATTACTGAGTCCTCTCGCCGAGCAAAAGCAACTCAAGTTTGAACTAATATGTAATATTCCTGAACAAGCATGTTATTACTGTGACCAGCAAAAACTTAGGCAAATAATTATTAATTTAGTGGGTAATGCTATTAAGTTTACAGACCACGGGACCGTTAAAATTCAGGTTGATTTAGTATTAGAAAAGCAACTTGAGCACACCATAAAAATTAGTGTCAAAGATTCAGGACCAGGTATAGAAAATGATGAGATAGCCTACTTAACAGAACCTTATGTACAAAGTAGCGCAGGTAAAGAAAAAGGCGGTACAGGCCTTGGTTTAGCCATTACTAGCCGCTTACTTGAGAAGCTCAGTAGTCGACTCGAAATAGCCAGCCAGCTTGGTAAAGGCAGTGTATTTAGCTTTACCGTTACTTTTACTTTAGGTGAGTTAAGCCTTGTAGAGCAGCGCCATCAAACTAAAGATTACTTAACAGGTCTTGATGTACTACTGGTTGAAGATTTAGATTTAAATCAAAAAATTGCTATAGAATTTATGGCCGACGATGAGCACAAAATTAAGCTCGCTAAAGATGGGAAAAGCGCCATAGAGCTCATGCAAGCTCACCACTTCGATGTTGTTTTGCTTGATATGAACCTACCTGATTTAACAGGCCAAGAAGTACTTAAACGTCTAAAACGCATTGATCATAAAAATCAACGAACTCCAGTACTCGCATTTACTGCAAGCCTTAGCCCTGACGAAGTAAAAGAGTATTTAGAATTAGGAATAAAAGACATTGTAGGCAAGCCTATTAAGCACGAAAAGCTTCGCCAAGCACTTAGCGACTCTCAATCTAATCAAACTGCGAGTATTGCAGTAGAGCTTATTGATACGTTGTATGACAAAACAGCGGCCGAAACACTCACCAGCTCGTTTAGTGAAGATGAAGTATCGTCGATTTATAATGAGTTTGTGCTTTCGGCGCGTAACAAGCTAATTCGCTGTCAAAAGCTTATTGATCAGCAACCAGAGCAATGCATTAAGCTTTTACATCGCCAAGCAAGTACCGCTCTGCAACTTGGTTTTAATCGCTATGGTATTGAGCTGAAAAAAATAGAACGTCGTTTACTCGATAAAAAGCCACACAACGATATGCTTGATGAAGCGTTAGATCTGTGGCAACGAAGCTTAGAGCAATATTTAAAGTTTGTGCGTGGGCAGTTAGAGTGAAATTAAAAAAGCGTTAAGGTTTTTTAAATTTTACTTTAAGTTAATCAAATCTCGCTACCTCTTCAAAGTTAAGACCTGTGAAACCATGTGCTCGCAAGGCACAAAAGAGGTTTAAAGAAACATATTTATCATTTATACGAGAGTCAAAAACATATGTACCTTCAAATCGATCTTCTGGCATTTTAAATATACAGCTATGCTTAGGTAATTTTTCTTTTTTGAATACCGCTTTTTGTAATCCAATATTTAAACTTGGTAGCATAAAAGTACTCATCTCAACATTTAATATATCCTCTATTTTTCGAGTGATGTTGTAAAAGTACCAATTATCATCACCGACATGGAAAGGCAGTAACTCTCCAGAATCTTCGAAAAGTTCAGCTAACTCATTTGCAACATGATCCCTTATAGCAAGGCCTTGTAAATTAATTGCAGTGAAATCACCTAGGGGTGTCTCTTTTTCATTATTATAATGGGCACTAAAATTTATCAGTGTAGACTCTTTTGTAGAAGTATCAGGTTTCCATAACTCAGATTCACATAAAGTTTCATCATCAGAAAAAATGACTCTGTAATGATTAACATCTGGCGTGATTTTATAAATGACTTTACTCATTAGTATTGGAACGTCCTTTTTGGCATGGATTTGATTTTTTAACCCCTTCCATATTTATCATCAAATCGCTCTATATCACTTTCATCAAGTACAGTACCGGTTTGCACTTCAATGACAATTAACGGCTCTTTTTGATTATTAGCCAAGCTATGAATTTGTTTTGCGGCGATATAACACGATTGATCGTGCGTTAGCGTATACGCTTGCTCATCAATACATACATTTGCAATACCCGAAACCACCACCCAATGCTCAGCGCGATGCTGATGGCGCTGCGTCGAAAGCTTAGCACCGCTGGTAACAGTAATTTTTTTAACTTTAAAGCCAGTGCCTTCAACCAAAGTGCGGTAATTTCCCCATGGACGAAAAACCACTTGATGATGGTTAAGTTTATCAGCCTGTGTTGTAGCAATTTGCTTAAGTAACAAAGGCAGGGAATCTAGCTCATTTTGATTTGCGATTAGTGTGGCATCGTGAGTATGAATAATTGCTAAGTCACTTACTCCAAGCGTGGCAATAGTGTGTTCAGCCTCGTTAATAACCAAATTATTAGCGCTTTTTTGAGCCATATAATTAGCATTTGAACTATTACCGTTTTCATCTTTTTTTGTAAGTGCATCAAGGGATGAAAAACTACCTACATCACTCCATTTTAAATCAACAGGCATAACAACTACGCTATCGCTTCGCTCTAAAATAGCGTAATCAATTGAATCGCTTGGGCAGTGCTCAAGCGCACTATTGCTTGGGCGGGTAAACCCTAAATCTTTAGTAAATTGTGCGGCTGCAGCGACACTTGTTGCTATTTTTGGCGCAAACCGCTCGAGCTCTTTTAAATAGGCTGCTGGGGTAAATAAAAACATGCCGCTATTCCAGCTATAACCTCCTTGAGCTAAATAACGATTCGCTGTATCTAAGTCAGGCTTTTCTTTAAATTGTGCAACATCGTAACAACCCGTTCCAGCAATAGCCGCGCCTTGTTTTATATAGCCATAGCCAGTATGAGGCTCTGTAGGAGTAATAGAAAATGTAACTAGCTTTCCTTGCTCGGCAAGCTTTACAGCTTCAGGGAGCTTAGCCGTTAATACATCAAAGTTTTCAATATGATGATCGGCAGGCATCACTAATAACGGACCGGTAACCCCATTTTGCAGTGCATAGTGGGCGGCTAATGCGATGGCAGGCGCGGTATTTTTACCTTTGGGTTCGAGTAATAATGCACTAGGATTTGAGCTTTCAGCCTGCTCGGCGGCAATAAATCGGTGCTGTTCGTTACACACTAAAATAGCATTATCAAATAAGTTATTAGTAACACGCGCCAATGTACTTTGCAGTAATGACGTGTTTTCACTAAGTAGTGATAAAAATTGTTTAGGCATCGCTTGGCGAGAAAGCGGCCACAAGCGAGAGCCTATGCCACCAGCTAAAATTACAGGAGTGATTAAAGTGTTCATAATGTATATTAGCCGCCAACAAAAATATCAGCGACTATTTTAACACTTTATTGGCTCTGCGCTAAATTAACGTGTCTATATTAATGTAAAAGGGTCTGCATCTAAATAGGCAGGAAACGCTGCTTTAAACTCATCCAGTGGTGCTTTTTCAAGTGTTATTGTAACTAGCTGCTCGGTGTTATCTTGCGCTTTAGTTAATGCATCGCCTTTAAAGTCGTATACTGCGGTACCGCCATTGTGCTCCACACCATTACCGTCGTCACCCACACGATTAACGCCTACTACGTAACACAGGTTTTCCATTGCACGCGCCATAAGTAACGTATCCCAAATATGGCGGCGCACAGCAGGCCAGTTTGCTACGTTTATCATTACATCGTAGTCGTTATTATTACGTTGAAATACCGGAAAGCGCAGGTCATAGCATACTTGCGGTAATAGTTTAAAACCATTGATTTCAAAAACTTTGCGCGCTTGCCCTGCTACAACGTAATCGCCCTCGCTGCCTAAGCGAAATAAATGGCGTTTATCGTAATAACTCACCTCACCATCGGGCTTTACCCAATAAAACCGATTCGCTTTTTTATCGCCTTGTGCAACAAGTACCGAACCTGCAATAACCGCATTATGTTTATGAGCCTGCGCCTTTAACCACGTCAGTACTTTACCGTTTTCAGGCTCTGCACAATCTAAATTAATAGCAAAGCCAGTCGAGAATGTTTCGGGCAGTAAAATAAGATCGGGCTGATGCGTAATTGCTTCAAGCTGTTTATTAAACATGGCTAAATTAGCATCTTTATCAAGCCAATAAAGCGAGCTTTGCAATGCTGTAATGGTTAAAGTTGACATAATATTTGCGCAGCCTCTATGAGAGTGTTGTCGTTTTTAGCAAAGCATAAACGAATGACTTTATCGGTTGGTGGATTTTGATAAAAAACACTTAACGGAATAGCCGCAACACCGGCTTGCTCAACTAACCAATGGCAAAATTCAACATCGTTTAGATCCGATACATCACTGTAATCTAATAATAAAAAGTAAGTGCCTTGGCTAGGTAAAATTTTAAAACGACTGTTACTTAAATGGCTCGCTAATAAGTCGCGTTTTTGCTGATAAAACCCACTTAGATCATCTATATGCTCACCTTGCTGCTCGAGCATATCGGCAAGCGCATGCTGTGCGGGGGTAAAACTAGAAAACGTAACGTACTGATGAATTTTTCTAAATTCGACAGCTAAATCTGCAGGTGCAATACAGTAACCCATTTTCCAGCCCGTGCTGTGAAACGTTTTACCAAAACTCGATATAACAAAGCTTTGGGTAAATAATTCATCATCGCGCAATACACTTAAATGCGGTTGCTGATCAAACGTAATGTGCTCATACACCTCATCGCTTATTACATACAAATTGTGAGTACCAACTAACTCTTTAAGCTCTTTTATATCGTGTGGCTGTAATATTTTACCGCTTGGGTTATGAGGCGTATTTATAATAATTGCACGGGTATTTTTAGTAATTGCTTGGCTTACTACTTGCCAATCAATAGTGTAATTTGGCGCACTTAAAGCAATGTGTACCGACTTTCCACCAGCGAGTTCAATTGCCGGTTGGTAAGAGTCATATGCAGGGTCAAATACAATCACTTCATCACTGGGGCGCACAATTGTTTGAATAGCCACAAACAATGCCTCTGTTGCACCTGAGGTAACAGTAACTTGATCAGCCGCGTTTATATCAACTGCATATTTGCGCTTTGCTAAATCAGCAATTTGTTGCTGTAATCGTGGTACACCACTTGAAGGTGAATATTGATTAACGCCCTGCTGCACATAATAATTTAACTGCGTTTTTAAAAGATCAGGAGCATCAAACTCAGGAAAGCCTTGAGAGAGATTAATTGCTGAAAACTCATTAGCCAACCCGCTCATTTGGCTAAATATACTAACGCCTAAATTTGGTAATTTACTTTCAAACACGTGATGCCCTTAATGATGGTTTTGCGCTTAAAGCGATGCTATCATTGCTTAAAACAGAAGTATAGCCGTCTAAAAGCAATTAACTTTACGCTCATTAGTGAGGAATGTATGCAAAACAATACCGCTATTTCACAACTTATTGAAGCCGGAAAATGGGTTAGCCAAAAAGGCTGGGTACCCGCAACAGGTGGAAACTTTTCAGCTCGTACTAGCACTGGCTTTGTTGTTACAGCAAGTGGGCACGATAAAGGCTCACTGACGCAAGAGCATTTTTTGCAATTAGATCACCAAGGCGAGCGCCTAGCAGGAGCTGTAAAGCCATCGGCAGAAACACAATTACACCTAAGTTTGTATCAGCTTATACCTGATGCACAGTGTGTTTTGCATACTCACTCTGTAGCCGCCACCGTACTGTCGCAAATTACCCAAAGGCATCAGCTTGATTTAACAGGCTATGAAATGCAAAAAGCACTGAGCGGCTTTACTTCGCATTTAGAAACGCTGAGCATTCCTATTTTCGATAACGATCAAGATATTGGCCGATTAAGCCTGCTGGTCAGTGACCATCATTTACATACACCAATAGAGCATGGCGTACTTATACGTGGTCATGGCTTATATGCTGTAGGGCGCAATATTGATGAAGTTCGTCGCCACCTAGAAGCCTTAGAGTTTTTATTTAGTTGCGAACTAGAGCGCCTAAAAATAGTAGGTATTCAAGCGGGAGTAACTAAATGATTAAAGCTATTTTAACCGACATCGAAGGCACAATAACCCGCATCTCGTTTGTTAAAGAGGTGTTGTTTCCTTACGCGGCAAAACAATTACCGACCTTTGTACGTGCCAATGCTAATAAGCCAGATGTAGCCGAGCAAATTAATGCCGTAAAAGCGCTTATCGAAAAGCCAAACGCCGATATAGAAGAAGTCATTACCACCTTACTTACCTGGATTGATGAAGATAAAAAAATCACTCCACTTAAGCAGTTACAAGGCTCAATTTGGCAAACAGGGTATGAACACGGTGATTTTAAAGGGCATTTATACCCAGATGCATTTGATTTTTTACAAACTCAACACAACAACGATATTACTTTGTATGTGTACTCGTCAGGGTCGGTAAAAGCGCAGCAGCTACTTTTTAAATACAGTGATTATGGCGACATTCGCAGCTTATTTACTGACTTTTTTGACACCAAAGTTGGCGCAAAACAAGAGCAAATAGCCTATAATACTATTGTTGATCTGTTACCGTTTAAAGCAGCAGAAATACTCTTTTTAAGTGATGTAGCCGGCGAGCTTGATGCCGCGCAAGCTGCGGGCTTAAAAACATTACATTTAATTCGTGATGGGCAAGCAAACACCAAAACACACCCTTATATTAATGACTTTAGCCAATTTAAATTGGAGCAATTAGTATGAGCCAATTAACAATATATGCCGACAACAATGCAAACAAAGCACTTGTAAGCACATCAAATGCTGATGATATTGCAAAGCAACTAGCTAAAGTAAACGTACGTTTTGAACAGTGGCAAGCAAATGCAGATATTAATGAGCACACCACCCATGAGCAAATTATTAGTGCGTACAAAAACGATATAGATCGGTTAAAAACCGAAAATGGCTATCAAACAGTAGACGTTATATCTCTAGCTAAAGGTAATCTTGGCGCATCAGAGCTGCGCAAAAAGTTTTTATTTGAACATACTCATAGTGAAGACGAAGTGCGTTTTTTTGTAAAAGGCCAAGGGCTATTTTGCCTACATTTAGACAATAAGGTTTATCAGGTACTTTGCCAACAAGGCGATTTAATCTCAGTGCCTGAACTTACCCCGCATTGGTTTGATATGGGAAGCGACCCTGAGTTTACTGCCATTCGCTTATTCAACAATACAGAGGGCTGGGTAGCAAAAAGTACTGACTCGTCTATTGCAGAGCAATTCCCCTTGCTCGATTAATAAAGCTCAGTGCACGCATGCCTAAACTATATTTTCTATAAGCGTATTTATGCTATTTGCAGGATGACTTCAATCACTTAACTCTGTAATATTATTTTAGCAATGCAGCTGATAAAGAGTAACTTTCTAATGGTAAACGAACAATATCAAAAGTCTAAACAACAACTAGCCTACTCACGTAAGCAAGTTGAAAAGGCTGGTCGTATTTTTCGTAAAAATGAAGGTGATTTTGACTTTGCAATAGAGGTTGTACAAAACTATCGTGCAGCACATTTATATCCGCTGACTATTATTAAAAACCTCGTATGGAAACATGTAAAAAAGCTTCATTTGCTAGAATCGGCGACTATAGTTAGACGCTTAAAGCGCTTGCCAACTATTATAGATAAGTTACAAAGAGCCTCGTTGGATGGTAAAAGTGAAAACGCAATAAATCTGAAGCGAATGCACGACATAGGTGGCTGCCGAGTAATCTTAGATAATCTAGAGCATCTATATCAACTCAACGCAAGTTTAGATTCGAGTAGAGCAGTTCATAGCGTTAAATCATATGATTATATTGAAAACCCAAAAGCGACAGGCTATAGAGGTATTCATCGTGTTTATAAAAGTTATAACAATTTAAAATCTCACGATTATAAAGGCTTTCAAATTGAAGTTCAGTTACGCACTAGGCTTCAGCACCTTTGGGCTACTACTGTTGAAATTGTAGATATTATTGAAAAAGAAACACTAAAAACCAATCCCCAAGCAGCCGACACAGATTGGAAGCGATTATTTTTTATCATGGGTGAGTTTCTTGCAGTCAAAGATGGTTCAAATCAATTAAGTTCACAACAATCGCAGACCTTTGTTGATGAGCTTTCGGCACTAAATAAAAAGCTAGCCGCATTTCATAAGCTTGATGCATTTAATCGCGCATTTCAAGTTGACGAAATTAAAAATAAATCGAAAGATACAGGCTTTGCTTTACTCGTTCACAACACAGAAACACAAATGGGTCGAGTCTTTTTATATGCAGAAAATAAAAAGCAAGAAGCTCTAACGCATTACGCCGAACAAGAAAAACAAACCCACAATAACGTGCTTCTAGTTGCAGGGAGCGACTTGAAATCAATAGAAAAAGCCTACCCCAACTACCTAAATAGTACCTCTGAGTTTCTTTCAGAATTCAGTCGCATATTATTGAGTTAGCTCTTTAAGTTTACCCATTAATACTTGTTGCTGGTTATACACACCCGTGTCTAACACCCACCCTGTAACCAGGTTTGCCGGCGTTATATCAAATGCAGGGTTATACACATTAGCATTAGTGGGTGCCCATAAAGCCTCACCAAAGCTACCACTCACTCCGCGCACTTCTTGAGGATTACGTTGCTCTATTTCTATATCACCACCACACGCGGTGTTGGTATCAAGCGTGGTAATAGGCGCGACCACATAAAATGGAATGTTATGAAAATGCGCTAGTACGGCTAAATTATAGGTGCCCACTTTATTAGCAAAATCACCATTGGCAGCAATACGATCAGCCCCTACCACTATTTTATCTACTTTACCTGCAGCCATTAAACTTGCCGCCATATTATCGCAAATTAATGTGTAAGGTATTTTCCAGCGCTCAAGCTCAAAGGCAGTTAAGCGACCGCCTTGTAATAATGGTCGTGTTTCATCAACCAACACATGTACGTTGCCATGTTTTTGCTGCGCTTTATAGATAACACCTAGTGCAGTACCAATACCAGCGGTTGCAAGCGCCCCTGTATTACAATGGGTTAATATGTTGTCGCCACTATTTATAAGTTCGGCGCCACGGCTTGCCATTCGCTCACACAGCTCAATATCTTCAATAAACAACCGCTCAGCTGTGGTAACAATACCGGCAACATAATCGCTTTGCGTTAAAGCTTTACGCAATGCAGCCATACAATGCATTAAATTAACCGCCGTTGGGCGAGTGGCTTCTAGCTCATTGATTGCTTTTTCAAGCTCACCTTTAACTACCCCTTGCTCAGCTAAATACGCCACTAACAAGCTCGCGCTTAAACCAATAAGTGGAGCTCCACGTACTTTTAAACTAATGATCAGCTCTTTCATGGTTCCTACATCATGGCATTGATGCCATACCTGCTGGTGAGGTAGTAAATATTGGTCGAGCACACTAAGCGACCCGTTTTCATATTTTAAACTGCTTGCGATTAAATTTTGCATAATGCTTAAGGTATTAAAAATGCGTAACGTTATTTTACACCACTTTGAATAACTCTCAAGTTGGACTTGTAGACATCTAAACATTTAAAGGTATAGAATGCTTAAAAGCTGATTTTTGAGATTTAAACCATGACTAACTATGTTGCTTTTAATGCACAGCGCGCTATCGATTATGTATCGACATTAATTGAATCTAAACAATGTAATTTTTTTTCTCCCGGACAAGCCTTATCGGCATATGAGTTTGGTGATGGCAATCTTAATTTAGTATTTAGAATTACTGATGAGCAAAACAATAGTGTTATTTTAAAGCAAGCTCTGCCTTACGCGCGTTGCGTGGGTGAGTCGTGGCCATTAACGCTTGATAGAGCTCGTATAGAAGCACAAGTTTTGCTTAATCATGGCGCTATTTGCCCAACTTATACTGCTAGGGTTTTACATTATAGTGAAATGCAAGCACTGACTATTTTAGAAGATTTAGGTAATTTACAAATACTGCGAACTGCACAAAATAATGCTGAGCAATTTCCTAAATTAGCGCAGCATGTAGCTACCTACTTAAGCCATACTGGTTTTTATAATTCAGATTTTTATTTAACCGCACAAACTAAAAAAGCGCTCGTTAGCCAATTTACTAACCCTGAACTTTGCCAAATCACTGAAGACTTATTTTTTAGCGATCCGTACATTGAGCACGAACGCAATAACTACCCAAAGCAACTACAAAGCGAAGTTGATGCAATACACAAAAACAGCGTATTAAAATTAGAAATAGCAAAACTAAAAGCTAATTTTTTATCTAACCCGCAAACATTACTTCATGGTGATATGCATAGCGGCAGTATTTTTGTTGATTGTAACAATACAAAGATGATCGATCCTGAATTTGGTTTTTTTGGTCCTGCTGGGTTCGATATTGGCTCTTTTATTGGCAATTTACTTTTAAATTACTGCGCACAATACGGGCATGTTGAAGATTTTATGGCTCGTCGTAATTACCAAACCCACTTATTAAGCACCCTTGTTGAATGCTATACATTATTTGAACAGCATTGGCTTTCGCTTATAAATGAGCACACTACTGATAATTCGCTAAAAGTTACAGGCTACGGTGAATACTTTATAAAAGGGGTGCTACAAGACGCCATTGGTTACTGTGGTGCTGAGTTAATTAGGCGCACCATAGGGCTCGCACATGTAACCGATATAGATAGTATTGGTGATGATAAGGCGCGTCTTATAGTGCAAAAACAAACATTAGCACTAGGCGAGCAACTTATTTTGAATGCCCAAACATGCAACAACAAAGAAGCATTTTTTAGTTTATTAATAAGCCAATTAAACTAAAAAAAGGCGCTTTAAAAGCTGTCTCTTGATCACAAGTCTGACTCAAGAGATTTTGCTAAATCGTAGCCTTCCAGGATGGCTTGTAACTTAAGCCATCCTTGCCATAACACTTTCACAGATGCACGCCCTGTGCGCTTGGTATCTTTCCA
>NZ_JADYXH010000033.1:0-21308 GCF_015864395.1 Pseudoalteromonas sp. SWYJZ12 | reverse complement strand
CTGATCATGACATTGAGATTTAGTTCAAAAAAATCCCCGCTAATTTCTTAGCAGGGATTTGTGTATAAGAGACAGCTAATTAGCGCCTTTTTGATTACTGTGTAATTGTTATAATTGCCATTCTCTGGCTATCAGCTCACTTGGTTTACTAGTTAGCCACTCTTGCGGGCGTAAGTAATACTGATATAGGTTAGCTTCTGGGCTACTTGGCTCTGGTTTATAGTTATATTCCCAGCGTGCAAGTGGTGGCATAGACATTAATATAGACTCAGTGCGCCCGCCACTTTGTAATCCAAATAAAGTGCCTCTATCCCATACTAAATTAAACTCTACATAACGTCCGCGCCGATAAAGCTGAAAATCACGTTGTTGCTCTGTGTATTCATCATTTTTACGACGTTCAATAATAGGTAAATAGGCATCTAAAAATCCATTACCCACCGATTGCATAAACGCAAAACTCTTTTCAAAGCCAAGTTCGTTTAAATCGTCAAAAAACAAACCGCCTACTCCGCGCGTCTCGTCTCTGTGCTTTAAATAAAAATACTCGTCGCACCATGTTTTATATTTTGGATAAACTTCACTACCAAATGGCGCACAAATGTCGTGAGCAACTTGATGCCAATGCTGTACGTCTTCTAATACTGGATAAAAAGGAGTGAGATCAAACCCGCCACCAAACCACCATATTGGCTCTTCGCCTTCTTTTTCGGCTATAAAAAAGCGCACATTGGCATGACTTGTTGGTACATGAGGGTTTTTAGGGTGAATAACTAACGACACACCACACGCATGAAAGCTGCGCCCTGCAAGCTCTGGCCTGTGTGCTGTTGCAGAGCCTGGCATTGAAGCGCCAAATACGTGTGAGTAATTAACTCCGCCTTGCTCTATTACAGTACCATTCGTGGTTACACGTGTGCGACCACCACCACCTTCTGCTCGCTGCCAGTTATCTTCTATAAATTTAGCACTGCCATCTGCAGCCTCCAAACCTTGGCAAATAGTGTCTTGCAAAGCCATAAAGTATGCTTTTACTTGATCTAATAATTCGCTTTGCATATTAACCTCTAAATATTTTGCCAGTCATGGCGTCTTTTATTGTGCTTGGTTGAGTATTACCACCTAACGGCTCGTCAACGTAAAAGCCAACTTGTTCTGCAAATTGCGCTTTGGCTTGCTCAATACTAATTACTGTTTCTTGACCGGTTAAGTTTGCACTGGTTGATACTAATGGCTTACCAAACTCTTGGCACAAACGCTTTACTGTTGGATGGTTTGTTACTCTTACTGCAATGGTATCAAACTGCCCTGTGAGCCATTTAGGCGTATTTTTAGATGCAGGCATAACCCATGTAATTGCAGCAGGCCAACTCGAAAAAATATCAGCTCGTTTATCCATTGGTATTTTTGCATCATCTACGTATTTTAATAATTGTCCGTAGTTATCAGCAATTAAAATAAGTCCTTTTTCAACCGGGCGCTGCTTAATAGCTAATAGTGCCTCAACGGCTTGTTGATTATCTGGATCACAACCTAAACCATATACAGCTTCTGTTGGGTATAAAATAACTTCGCCTTGCGTTAAGCATGTTATTGCAGTGGGCGTATTTGAAAGGTCTGACAAAGTAGTCTCCAGATATAATTAAACGTTATTCAGTTGGGGTGAGCTTATGCATGCAGCTTTTTTGTGGGCATTGCAATAATGTGCCGTTTGCCATATTTCTCTCTATGACGATAGGCCAGTTACATTCAGGACACGGGTGTTCAACCGGTTTATTATTAAGTGTGTATTTACAACTTGGATAGCAATCACAAGAATAAAATACTTTACCAAATTTATTACTGCGCGCGACTAAATGACCTTTTTTGCATTTAGGGCAACTTGGCAAAGTGTCTTCGCTTTGTTTTTCTTCATTTTCGTTAGCAATGTAATGGCACTGCGGATATCCCGTACACCCAATAAACATACCGTAGCGCCCATTTTTAACCACCAGCGGTTTGCTGCACTGCGGGCATGCTGAATCTTCAAGAACTTTAATTTCGTTACTATCGTGATGTGCCAACGGCCTAATAAAATCGCATTCAGGGTAACTTGCGCATCCTAAAAAAGGGCCTGATTTACTATTGCGGATCACTAACTCTGAACCACACTGTGGGCATATCTCGTATTCTTTTTCGAGGGCGTGCTTGTTCGCCGAGAAAAGCGAATGGTCGATTTTACTCATGGTGATCCTAATAGGTTAGTGAATTTTCGCCTAATATACCCAAACCACTTAAAGATACAAGCAATGCAGTGCTTATCCTTTTAAGTAATTTGAGCGTAATTAAAATAATTATCTCTAATGAAGAAGTTCGCTGGGTTCATCAAAAATCAAATCTTCCATTTGCTCATATGCCTCTTCAGAGCCAGGAACGTTAAACAAGATCATAAGTACAATCCACTTTAAGTCTTCTAGGCTTATAGTTGGTTTATCGAGAGAGGCTAAACAGTCCATTACCATTTCACGTGTTACATTGTTAATTACGCCTATTTGCTCAATAAACATTAAAAAGCCACGACACTCAGCACTGAGCCTTTGGCATTCACTATCGGTAAATATACGCACAGCATCTTTAGGGTTAGTAATAAGATAAGGAGACTCGTCACTGTGTTGTAAATCGGCGAGTTGCTCTAACCAATCGAGAGCTTTAAATATCTCAGGCTTATTAAAGCCCGCGCGCAGTAGCTCATCGGTTAATTCATTTTGCTCTGCAAATATATCCGCTTCGCTATGAATGTAATTTTCAAAAAGATATAAAAGAATATCAAACATATTACCTTCCTGCGCTCAACTTAATATAACCATCTAACACTCGCTCAATCTGATCGTCTAATTCTAAATCGAGCAACCTAGCGAGCACTTTGTCTATTGGCCACTGCGCACGACGCACAATGTCGTCTACGCTGGTTACTTCAAAGCCAATGCTATTTAAAACCTCGCATTGAGAATTTGCCTGAATAGGCTGCTCTTTGTTACATACATTATTGTCGTAAGTAAAACTCACCTCATCAAGAATGTCAGCCACGTTTTCTACCAGCTTAGCACCTTGCTTTATTAAAAAGTGACTTGCCTGCGCTAACGGGTTTTTAATAGAACCCGGTACTGCAAATACCTCTTTATTTTGTTCAAGCGCATAGCGTACTGTAATTAACGAACCACTTTTAATTTCAGCCTCAACAATAAGCACTCCCAACGATAACCCAGAAATAATACGATTTCGGCGCGGAAAGTTATGCGCATGAGCAGCTGCCCCTGGTAAAAACTCACTCACCAACAGGCCGCTTTCTAAAACTTGGTCTGTTAATAGTTTATGGCGTTTAGGGTAGTAAATATCAACCCCAGTACCAAGCACCGCTATGGTTTTACCCGTACCAGCAAGAGAGCCCTTATGTGCTGCTCCATCTATTCCCCGTGCCATACCTGAGGTAACTGTAATACCCGCTAAAGTTAACTCGTATGCAAATTCTGATGCTATTTCAAGCCCGGTAGGTGTGGCATTACGACTCCCTACAATTGCAATTTGTGGAGTAGATAATAACGAGACATCTCCCCTACAAAATAGTAATAAAGGCGCACTGGCAATCTGTCGGAGATCTTCTGGATAAAGCGCATCAAAAATACAGACAACCGTAATGTTGTGCAGCGTAATTAGTTGCTCATAATGGCTGACTTGTTGCCAATTGGTGTTGAGTAAATTACTCGCCTGATTAGCGGTTAATCCAAGCTGTAAAAGCTTGTCATGAGGTAAGTCGAATAACGACCCAAGGGAATAATTTGTAGATAGTGCTAAAAGGGTTTTGATACCCAACCCTTTACACATATAAAAGGCAAGCCAGTGGGCTAGCTTGCCAGATGACTGATCCATGCTCTCTCCTAGAGCACCGACTCGCTACTTCTTAATGAATAACTGCAATATCTCCAATGCGAATTGGGTGCTGGTTTTTAGTTATTAATGCATAACTTATTTTGTCATACACTTTAAAGACAATTAGCTCGCCAACTTTTTCTTTAGGCATAGTCCACGTTGTGCTCTCTTCGTCAGACTCATCACCAAATAATTGGCTCACATCAGATAAAAGCTTCTCGTATTTACTAGAATCTTCTGGGTAACGAGGGCCACGAGGACCATCAATAACCGTTGGCGATTGACGTTCTAGATCTAATACATGACCCGCTTCTATGTTTTGTTCACTGCCTAAGTTTAGCACTACAACATCCATTGTGCTGAATTCTCTAACTTGTCGTGGGGAAGCAATAATATTCCCTGTTACGGGCTCAGAAGGACGGTGAATATTAAAGTACGCAGGAAGCATTTGACCTTCCATTGCCGGCATTAAAAAATCGCCTTGCTGAATTTCTCGTTTAACAGACTCAACACGTAATGACGAAGGCACACCATTGTGTTCATCACCCGCTCTAAACGCACGTGCGATACCCACGTAAGATGCACGCGTTGCTAACACTTCACCGGTTAAATCAGTGTAAGGATCACCTTTATGGTAAATGGCATATGCCTTATGTACTTGTAAGTCGCCTTTAACATATAAAATATGGCCTAACGTTTGTGTTTTAGTATTTTCGTTAGCACCTAAAATATAAGGTTTGCCTTTAATATCGTCACTATTCATTGCTTGCTCGTAACTGATATACGGTTTGATCATTTCAAGCGGCAAAGTAGTAATAGCATTACGCCCTTTTGGTGTAATACGACCCTGAGGAGATAGCTTTCTATATCCTTTATTAATCACTAAACGTGGGTTTCCATCTGCATCGTATATCAGCGCTAATGCATCACCGGGGTAAATTAGGTGCGGGTTGTCAATTTGTGGATTCATTTGCCAAAGTTCAGGCCATAGCCAAGGCTCATCTAAATAGATGCCAGAAATATCCCAAAGTGTATCGCCTTTTTTTACAACATACTGTTTTGGTGCATCTTTTTTTATTTTAAGCACGTCAGCAATTGCGGGAAACGCAGCACTTAACGTAAGCATGATTGCAAGTAATGGAGATTTCATTGAGCTTCCTTGTATTGTTTTTTCATTATTATTGCCCAAAACCTGTTAAAGGTGAACGCGAATGGCTAAAATAAGAGCATACAATACCCTAAATTAAGCACAAGTGAAAAAGGTAACTATGGCTAGGTTAGAAGTTTTAAGATTTCCAGATGAACGTTTACGTACTATAGCAAAAGATGTTGCACAAGTTGACGACACAGTACGCCAAATTGTAAAAGACATGCTAGAGACAATGTACGATGAAAATGGCATTGGACTTGCGGCCACGCAAGTAGATATTCATCAACGAATCGTTGTTATTGATGTATCAGAAGAGCGCGACGAGCCACTGGTATTAATTAATCCACAAATCATTAAAAAAGACGGCTCTACCGTTAGCGAAGAAGGCTGTTTATCAGTACCTAACTCGTATGCAAAAGTAGACCGCGCTGAAACAGTAACAGTCGCTGCACTTAACGAAAACGGTGAAGAGTTTGTACTAGATGCAGATGAATTACTGGCTATTTGTATTCAACACGAACTAGATCACCTACAAGGTAAGCTGTTCATTGATTACTTATCTCCATTAAAGCGCCAACGTATTCGTAAAAAGCTTGAAAAAGAAGCTAAATTTGCAGATTAGTAATAAGTACCTTAGGAAAACTCAGTGACTCAACCATTACGCATTATATTTGCCGGAACGCCGGACTTTGCAGCACGTCATTTACAAGCGCTGATACAAAGCGAACACCAAATAGTGGGTGTATATAGCCAGCCAGATCGCCCTGCAGGTCGTGGTAAAAAATTAAAAGCCAGTGAAGTGAAAGAGCTAGCGCTTGAGCACAACTTACCTGTTTTTCAGCCACAGTCATTAAAAAATGATGAAGCACTAGCAGAGCTAACAAGCTTAAATGCCGACATTATGATTGTTGTAGCGTATGGCTTAATCTTACCTAAAGCTATATTAGAAGCCCCACGTTTGGGTTGTTTAAATGTGCATGGTTCTATATTACCGCGCTGGCGCGGCGCTGCACCGATTCAACGCGCAATTTGGGCAGGTGATGAACAAACCGGCGTAACAATAATGCAAATGGATGAAGGGCTAGATACCGGCGATATGCTACATATAAGTCGCTGCCCTATTAGCACGACAGAAACTAGCGCTAGTTTATATACAAAGCTTGCTGAGCTAGGTCCAGACGCGTTAATTGAAACCATTAATAAATTAGCGAATGGCGAGCTCACCCCTGAACCTCAAAATGATGAACTTGCTAACTACGCTAAAAAGCTTTCTAAAGAGGAAGCTAATATCGATTGGTCAATGAGTGCACTGCAAATTGAGCGAAACATTCGCTCTTTTAATCCATGGCCAGTGTGCTTTACCCAAATGGGTGGGCAAACAGTAAAGATTTATCAAGCGCAGGTTGTGCTGCAATCAGGTGATCCTGGGCAAATTTTATCAAGCGACAAAAATGGCGTAGTAGTGGCGTGTGGCGAGCATGCTTTATGTATTACGCAATTACAGCCGCAAGGTAAAAAACCAATGGCAATTAACGACTTTTTAAATGGTCGTAGTGACTGGGTTACCCCTGGCACAATATTAGGCGAAAACAATGAGTAATGTTCCAAACGTACGAGCGCTGGCCGCTGAAACTTTATATAACGTAGTTGATAAAGGCGCATCGCTTAATCAAGAACTTCCATTTGCAAGCCAAGGCTTGCCGCCTAAAGATAAAGCGTTGCTACAGCAAATTTGTTATGGCGTTTTACGCTACTTACCGAGCCTTGAAAATTACTGCCAACACTTAGTAGAGCAGCCATTGAAAGGTAAACGTAGAATATTTCAGTTTTTATTATACGTAGGTATTTATCAACTGCAGCATATGCGCGTACCACCACATGCTGCAATTTCAGAAACTGTAAACGCACTGGCTCAACTACGCGCTTTAGGATTAAAAGGGCTGATAAACGCCATTTTACGTAGTTTTCAGCGCCAACAAGCAGAGCTTGAAGAAAAAGCGAAGCTTATTCCGGTATGTTTATACAACCATCCAAATTGGTTTATTAAACAGGTGCAAACAGCCTACCCAGATAGCTGGGAAGCACTACTTGAAGAAAACCAGCAACAAGCACCAATGTGGCTTCGTGTAAATCAAGCACAATTTAGCACGCAAGAGTACAGCGAAATGCTTAGCGCTAACGATATTGAACACACCTTAAACCCTGACTTTATTGATGGGATTAAGCTTGCCAAACCACGTGATGTATTTTCGTTGCCTGAGTTTGATACAGGTGCATGTTCAGTACAAGATGCTGCAGCACAGTTGGCAGCCCGCTTTTTAGAACCTAAAGCAGATGACTATATTTTAGATGCCTGTGCAGCACCTGGCGGAAAAACGTGTCATATATTAGAGCTTGCTGATGCTGATGTACTTGCACTTGATAGCGACTCAACTCGCCTTGAACGCGTTAAGCAAAACTTAACTCGTATTGGCTTAGGTGCAGACCTACAATGTGGCGATGCCTCACAACCACATACTTGGTGGGACGAAAAATTATTTGATCGTATTTTGCTTGATGTGCCTTGTTCAGCCACTGGCGTAATTCGCCGTCACCCTGATATAAAATGGTTACGTCGCGCATCAGATATCGAAGACTTATCTAAGTTACAAAACGATATCCTTGATAGCATTTGGCCACTGTTAAAACCAGGTGGCACATTGGTATATGCTACGTGTTCGGTTCTTCCACAAGAAAACCAACAGCAAGTTGCTAAGTTTTTAGCTAATAACGATGATGTAGAACATATACCTCTACACGAAAATGATACCGTAACAACTCCAGGTTTGCAGTTACTGCCCGGTGAAAGTGATGGATTTTATTACGCTAAGCTAGTTAAAAAAGCCTAATAGCCGTACACTAAATAGTTAGCCATTTATGAAACATTAAATGGCTATTTTTTTAATTAAATTATGATCAATACCACGGGTAAATAATGAAAATAATTATACTCGGTGCCGGGCAAGTTGGTGCTACGCTTGCTGAAAACTTAGTTGGCGAACAAAACGAAATTACCGTTGTTGATATAGACGGTAACCGATTACGTGAACTTCAAGATAAGTACGACTTACAAGGGGTTATGGGCCACAGTGCGCATCCTGATGTATTACGCCGTGCAGGCGCTGAAGATGCCGATATGATTATAGCAGTAACCAGTTCAGATGAAGTGAACATGGTTGCATGCCAAGTGGCGTACAGTATTTTTAAAACGCCCACTAAAATTGCCCGTATTCGCTCGGAGCAATATTTAAAATACCGTGAAAAACTATTTCAAAACGATGATTTACCTATCGACCATTACATTGCTCCCGAAGCACTGGTCACTAAGTATATTCGCCGTCTAATTGACTACCCTGGTGCTCTGCAAGTATTGCAGTTTGCTGATGGCATGCTCTCGTTAGTAGCCGTAAAAGCTTACTATGGGGGTTTATTAGTAGGTTATGCGTTATCTGCACTTAAAGAACATATTCCTAATGTAGAAACTCGTGTTGCCGCTATTTATCGTCAAGGTAAAGCAATCAAACCACTGGGTACCACCGTTATTGAAGCCGATGACGAAGTATTCTTTATTGCCGCTACAAAACATATACGCGCAGTAATGAACGAGCTACAAAAACTTGAGCGTTCGTACAAAAAAATTATGATAGCTGGTGGCGGTAACATTGGGGCAGGCCTTGCCCGCTCACTTGAAAAAAACCACACCGTTAAACTAATTGAACGCAGTAAAGAACGTGCCGAGCAACTCTCAGAAATGCTCGATAACACGGTCGTTTTTTGTGGTGACGCATCTGATCAAGAACTGCTCTCAGAAGAGCATATTGAACAAGTCGATGTATTTATTGCCGTAACCAACGACGATGAAGCAAACATTATGTCGGCCATGCTTGCAAAACGTATGGGCGCACAAAAAACCATGGTACTTATTCAACGTGGAGCTTACGTTGATTTGGTACAAGGCGGCGAAATAGATATTGCCATATCGCCACAACAAGCAACTATATCAGCGTTATTAACGCACGTACGCCGTGGTGATATTGTTAACGTGTATTCACTGCGTAAAGGCGCAGCAGAAGCCATTGAAGCCGTTGCTCATGGTGATGAAAACACATCTAAAGTGGTTGGTCGTGCGATTGCCGACATAAAACTTCCTGCAGGTACAACCATTGGGGCAATAGTACGTAATGACGATGTGCTGATAGCTCACGATGATACAATTATTATGTCGGGCGATCATGTCATCATGTTTTTAATCGACAAAAAACACATTACCGTTGTAGAAAAACTATTCCAAGTAAGTGCTATATTCCTTTAACTTGTTACTCTAATTAGTTAATTTAATACACAAAAAAGCCGCTGACTAAGGCGGCTTTAATAGAGTATGCTTAAATATTGATTACTGTACTTTTGAAAACTCTTCTTTAGAGATTTCACCATTACCATCAGTATCCAAATCATCAAAAATCTTTACAAGCTGAGGGTTAACCTTTGCTTCTTCCATTGTAATAGCACCGTTACCATCTGCATCAAAAGAGGCAAAATCTACTGCGGCATATGCTGCTGATGAAGATGCTAAAACGATAACTGCAAGTGTTGTATTTAATGTTTTCATAATAATATTCCTAGTAATATGGGAAGTCCTTTTCAAAGATCCCTGACTGTGAAAAATGTTTAATCTGAAAAGATTAATTAGTAATTAGCGAATTCTTCTTTAGAAAGCTCGCCGCTACCGTCGGTATCTAGCTCAATAAATTCAGCCATTAAATCAGTATCGACTGCCGCTTCGCTTGGGCTAATTGTGCCGCTACCATCGATATCAAGGCTGTCAAAATCTGATGCTGCAAATGCAGCGGAAGAAGATGCTAGTACTATAAGTGCTAATGCTTTATTTAAATGTTTCATAACTTAATCCTTCAATGTTTTATCAAAAAAATTGCTTCGTTTAACTTAAAACGTAATTTTTCACTTCCTTGTTATCCTCTTTCGTAAGCTCCCTTGCCTACTTAGGTGTCTTTGGCAACTCAGGATAAATACTTTTTAATTAAGCTTCTGAAAATTCTTCTTTTGATAACTCACCATTTTGGTCAGTATCAAGCTCAGAAAACATGCTCATTAGCTTTGCATCAACTGATGCTTCTGCTTGGCTAATTGTGCCACTGCCGTCTACATCCAGTGTGTCAAAATCTGTTGCAGCAAAAGCGGCTGAAGAAGATGCAATAGCGATAAGTGCTAAAGTTTTATTAATGCTTTTCATAATATGTATCCTTCAAATTTATGTGTGTGCGATTAAGTATTTCACTTTGAATCACGATTTCGTTCAGTACACTTAGACTATTACAACTTAGATGCCAACATTTAAAAGTTAATAATTATCAATGAGTTAAATTCAAAACGTACAACAAGAAGGCGTTTTTAGAATAATTATTGTTGCCCTTTAGCAACACGTTTTAAAGGGTCTACATTAAAATCATTAAAAACATATAGTTATGTTTATATAAAAAGATACATTTTTAAATGTATGGTTTTAAAAGGACGGATTTAAAAGAATAATTGAGATAAATTTTAACGAGGAAGCTTTAATAACAAAAAATAAGCTGTAAAAAATAATACGTAATCAGTTGTTTTATTTAAATAATAATTTTAATTATGAAAGAGAAAAAAAACATTTTATAAATACTGACATAAAATGCCTTTTTGTTGCAAATAAGCGAAAACCTATTTATTCAACGGTAGGCTCAAGCGCAGAAGGGTCTATAAAATGCTCTTTCATAAAGGCTTTCATTTCATCCTCGCTTGCTAGTAGCTTAATTCCACAGTGCACACCTGCGGCATGCTCTTTAACACTGCAAATTTCACCTTCAAAATCTTTATCACTGCTATTAAGTACGACAGTGCATTGCATATCTTTAATACTTTCAACTTGCTGATCGCCTCTAATATCAAACATTACACCAGTGAGTGAAATGTCTTTAATAAGGCCTTCAAGTACCCTATCGTCACTTAGCTTTAGCTTTGCAGGTAATAAGGTAGGTATGCGTGTTTGTGAGCGTAGCGCAAATAACTGCACTTGCTTTGGAAAGTTTATAAACACGAGTTTAGCGGGATGAGAGGCTACCGACATAATTTGCTGGCGAAACGCAATAACTTGCCCGCCACTGCCTTCAATAAGCGCTCTTACAACAACCATTACACCATCACGTAAATAGTCACTCGCCACAGGTAAACGCTTTGCATTGGGATAATTTAAAATAATAAACTGTTTATCGAGTAAACCAACTAATTCAGTTTTAACACGCTTACTGCTTGTAGGTGTTAATATTTCTAGGTCGACTAAGCTGCCTACACTTATATGCTTTAGCTTTTCTAAATTTGTTGGCATATCCCTTTCCCAATAGTTCGTAATTTAAAACTTAAGCCGCTCGTTTATCCACGCCAAAAAGTAGGCGTAAATAGCACTAATAAAGTAAATATTTCTAGGCGACCAAACACCATTGCAATGGTAAGCAACCATTTAGCACCATCGGTTATAGCGCCATAATGCGATGCTACATCACCCAAACCTGGACCTAAGTTATTTAAACAAGCCGCAGTGGCTGAGAACGCAGTTATGTTATCCATACCCGTGCCCATAAGCGCTAACATAATAATAATAAACACCAACGCATATGCAGAGAAAAATCCCCACACGGCTTCTACTACTTTGTCTGGCAACGCCTTTCGACCCAGCTTGATTGAATATATAGCACGTGGGTGCACCAAACGATTAAGCTCACGCACACCCTGCAAGTAAAGTAAGAACACGCGCACTACTTTCATACCACCACCAGTAGAGCCTGCACAGCCACCAATAAAGCTCGAAAATATAAGTAAAATAGGTAAAAACAAAGGCCATGTTGAAAAGTTATCAGTAGCAAAGCCTGCTGTTGTACTCATAGAAACAGCCTGAAATAACGCCTGATCGAGGGTTTCATCGCCATTAGCAAATATTTCATTAGAGGAAAGTACGGTAAAACAAATAACCACCAGCGCTAATTGAATACACAAAAACACCTTAAACTCAGGGTCTCGAATATAAACTTGTATGTTACGACTGGCTACTGCGGCGTAATGCAGGGAGAAGTTAACAGCGGCAATAATTAAAAAGAACACACAAATAAAGTTAATTACAGGGCTGTCAAAGTGCCCCATAGAAGCATCGTAAGTAGAAAAACCACCTATCGCGACCGTTGAGAATGCATGACATATCGCATCAAACCACTCCATCCCTGCTGCCCAATAAGCCAGCATACAAGCAATAGTCAGTGACACATAAATATACCAAAGGTGCTTTGCTGTATCGGCAATTCGCGGGGTCATTTTGGAATCTTTTACAGGCCCAGGTATTTCAGCGCGATATAACTGCATACCACCAACACCTAGCATGGGGAGTATAGCGACAGCGAGTACGATTATACCCATACCGCCAAACCACTGGAGTTGCTGGCGATAAAACAACACCGACTTAGGTAAGTACTCAATACCGGTAAGTACTGTAGCGCCGGTGGTTGTTAAGCCAGAGAATGCTTCAAACACCGCATCGGCGAGCGATAAATTAGGTTCTTGTAAAAATATAAGCGGCAAGGACGCAAACGCCCCTAGTACCAGCCAAAACAAAACAACAATTAAAAAGCCTTCACGTGCTTTTAAGTCACCGTTTTCATGGCGGTTTGGGTAATAAGCCATCATGCCAATAACAACACTAAAGATAAATGCTAAAACAAAAGGAACACCACCACCGTCTTTATATATTAAAGACACCAGTGCCGGAGGCACCATGGTAATACTAAACAGCGCAACAAGTTGGCCAAGAATTTTTATGATGGTACGAAATTGCATTTAGCTTGTCGCTTTTATTATTAGTAAATTCAGGCTGAGTAGTATCAACCAAATTAAATAGGGTCTGTATGCATTACATGCAATTTGTGTAGGTTATTACTCTTTAATAGTTAACTCAACTGCGCCGTGACTTAAATCAAAAATATCTTTGATTGCTTGCTGAGCTTCGCGGCTATCTATTGTAATCACCCATTCAATATTAGCAGTAAATTGCTTATCAATATTAAGCACTTGATACTTTGTTTTTAATAACTGCTCAATCGCACCTTGCATGCTGTACTCACTACTCCCTGTAATTTCAACACTGGGAACTTTAAGTACCGTTTGCAATTTTACTAATGCATTATTTAATGAGCCACCATAAGCACGTACTAACCCGCCCGTGCCTAATTTTATGCCGCCAAAGTAACGTGTAACAACAGCCGTGATTTCGCCAAGGCCTGAACCCACCAGCACATTTAACATAGGTTTTCCTGCAGTGCCATTTGGTTCACCATCGTCCGAAAAACCATAAACATGGCTGCCACCGGGGTTGCCTGCCACATGTGCCCAGCAGTTATGACGCGCATCGCTATACTTTTCTTCAATGCTTTTAATAAATGCTTTAGCTGAATTTAAATCGGGGGTATGTGCAATGTGAACTATAAACGTACTTTTTTTAATTTCTTCTTGATGAAAAACGTCAGTAGCGGGATATTTATATTCAGGCATATTTTAAACTTGTAAAAAGGGGGCCAAAAGGCCCCTTTAAATAATGTACGTATTTTAACGTGTATAAACTAATTAGTGTTAACTAGAATTAATCGAGCGCTAAATCTCGTGTCATATTCTCTAAGCTATCTTCGTGAACAATAATGTTATCTTCAATACGAATACCGCCAAATGGTTTAAATGACTCAACCTTTTCCCAATTAATAAACTGCTTATTATCGGTTTGCGCTAAATCACCAAGCAGTGAATCAATAAAATATAAGCCTGGCTCAATGGTAAACACTTGGTTTTTTTCAATCAGGCGAGTACAACGCAAGAACGGATGCCCTTCAGGCGATGGCTGATGTGCGCCCTTTTCGTCACTCATAAAACCACCCATATCATGCACTTGTAAACCAAGATGATGCCCTAGCCCATGTGGGAAGAAAGTAGAGGTAATTTTACGCTCAACAATTTCTGTCGCGGGTAGGTTAACAATTTTAAAGTCACTGAGTATTTGTGCAATACGGTTATGGCATTCAACATGTAAGTCACCATAAAGCATACCCGGCTTTAAACCTTTACCTAGTTCTATTTGTTGAACTGTCATCGCTTGTACAAGCTCAGCAAACTCACCCTGCTTTTTAAAATCATACGTACGAGTAATATCAGCAGCATAACCATTAAAGTTTGCACCGGCATCAATTAAAAATGAGTTATGAGTGTGTGGCGCTTTTGGATCAAAGTGCGTGTAGTGCAAAATAGCGCAGTTTTCGTTAAGCGCAACAATGTTGCCGTACGGCATTTCATTTTCGCTTTGACGTGTTGCCATTAAGTACGCTTGCTGAATATCGAACTCGCTACCACCATTAAAAAATGTGTCGCGTGCGGCTTTATGCCCATCTACTGCAATGCGGTTAGCGTTGCGTAAACATTCAAGTTCGTACTGCGTTTTATAAGCGCGGTGGTAATGAAAATAGTTAAGTACAGGCTCAGGGTTCATAATACTAAAACCAAGTGCTTGCGCTACTTCAATATATTCGCCCATGTAAGCGTATTTAGCTTTGTCGTATGGTAATAACTTTTCAACTTGATCAGGCTGAAGTAATAGCTCTATATCAAAGTACTCAGCCCAAAAGTCACGAGGCTCGTCTGGTACTTTATGCCAAAAATCTACTGGACGATAAAATATTAGTTTTGGTTTGTCGCTGCCATTTACCACAATCCAGCAATGAGGATTATCAATAACCGGTAACCACGCTTTAAACTGTGGATTAACTTTAAATGGATAATACATATCATCTAAAAACTGGCGCTTAGCTTGGCCTGAATGAATTACTAATCCTTCTAACCCTTCGCTATTACAAATTGTACGAGTACGCTGTTGCAGTGTTGCAATATGTTCGGCGTATAAAACGGCTAATTTATCCATTGTTAATCCATCTGTTAAATTTAACTTGCTCTGAGTCTACCACTTAAACACTAAGCGCTCAAAAAAGGGGGATATTTAACATGTAAACATCCCCCTTATTAATACCTATACCTATCGTGTTAAGTTATTGGTCGATTGGTCGATTGGTCGATTGGTATCATATATTCAACCGCCCATTTTCATTTCGAGTAGCGGCGCTAATACATTACCTTCTCGGCCCATTCTTGTATGGTAAACCTGCCTGTACGCAAATACATTTTTTACGTAATCGCGGGTTTCGCGATACGGAATAAGCTCTACCCATAACTCAGCCGGAATAGCGTCATCAGGTAACCAACGCTTTATACGGTGATAACCCGCATTATAAGAAGCTGTTGCCAGCACCTCATTGCCATGGTTTTTCTTTTTTAAGTACTGTAAGTAACTAGTACCTAACCTAATATTTGTTTTAGGTTGATATAAACGACTACTTGTCACACTGCCTTTATTTACATACTCAGCAGTACTAGGTAATAACTGCATTAAACCACGTGCATTAGCATGCGAGCGTGCATCTGGCGCAAAAGAGCTTTCGCGCCTTGCAATAGCAATACTCCAGGCAACATCTATCTTGCTACGTTTACTGTAGCGCTCAAAAACATCTTGAAACGCAAACGGAAAACGTTGCTCTACGTTATCCCACGCTTTAATTTTTGCTAATGTAAAAATAGTACTGTCGTGCCAACCTAAATCGGTAGATAGTTGTGATGCTGCTAGCTTTTCTTCATTGCTAGACGTATCCGTTAAATAATTCCACTCACGGCGCGCCGACGTAAAGCGCTCAATATCATAAAGTGCTTTTGCACGCTTAAAGCCAGGTGCATTACTTACTTTATCTACAAGCACCTTATCGACTGCTAAAGGTTGATTATTTAAATCAACGGGCAAACCTAAACGTGCTGCTGCTAAAAAGCCGTAATAATCACGATTAGCCGCTACTTTTTTCCAAATATCGTCTGCTTTTTGTTGCTCGCCACGTTTAGCATAGCTATAAGCTAACCAATATTGCTGGCCAAGGCTTAAATCCTCTTTACCCGTAAAAAATGCAGCAATCCCTTCCCAATCTTGGGTTTTGAGCATATTGCCCAGTTGCCATTGAATAAGCTTGCTGTCTAATCGCTCTTTCGGCACTTTATTTAGCCAAAAGCTCGCTTGCTTATGCCCGCTTGAAGCAAGTGACAACGCAAAGGTGTAATACACGTCAGCTTTATCTTCATCACTATACTTAAATATTTTTTCTAGTTTTTCCCATGCTTTTAAAGCAAGCTCTTTATCGCGCCAAACCAAACGCTTAACACCATAAATTGCTATTTGGCCTTCTTTAGCCGACTTATTTTTATATCGATATAATCCAGCTGCCGTGCTTGGATCTTTTCGCACTTTTAGATATAAATCAGCTAAGTAACGATCCTTACTTGGCAATAAAGTTTTTAAGTAAGGTAATAAGCTTTGCGTCCCGCCTTGTGCAGCAAGTGTTACACGCTTCCAAACCGTTTCTTCTTTCATGTAGCCTTTTTTACGCCACGTAGAAAACAAACTATCACAGCCATTAGGTTGCGATTTACCAACGGCCCATAAGTCGGTCACCTGATTTAGAATCGCCTTTTCAGGTGCGCCCAAGTCGAGCTGAAAATCTAAATAAGTACAGGTAAGCCCAGCATTAGAAGTTTCACGGTAGTTGCGTATATACGCCGCTTTTTCATTGTTCTCTTTTAAATACTCCAACCACGCTTTGCGCACAGGCCACTCAAGCGGTGTATGCTGATATATATTTAAATAGTCTTCTATCTCTGCCTGATGCTTAATACTCGGGTGACGTTGCCAATATGTTTTTTCAACATACGGTTTTAACGGATGATTTAGGTTACTAACCGCTTGTTTAAAGTCTTGGTAACTTCCGTACCTTACTTTTTTTTCGGCATCTAAAAAGGCATCGTTATCGATACTTGCCTCGGCAGAGTGAAGAGGGAAAATGAATGCAGCTGCCGCAACACTTAGTAAATATTTTTTCATAATGTCCTTTAATAAAAATTAAAGTAGTGAATAAAAACTTTTCAACCACCTTAGCACCAAACCAGCTATATTTTAACCAGTCGATTGTAACCGAGTTAAATTTTTCGTTGCATTTTTAATTTAAAGCAAGCACACTGATTGAAATGCAAACTCATCGTACCAGTCTTAGTTCGTCAACTAGGGAGAATAATAATGTTATATAAAAGCGATTCCTTTGAAGTTAGCTTCCTAAAGGAAAACATCGCCGAGTTTAAGTTTTGTGTTGCAGGTTCTGTAAACACATTATCTCAAAAAACTCTTTCAGATTGCGCAGCAGCATTAAAAGAATTAGCTGCCAATACTGATATCAAAGGCATGATTTTTACCAGTGATAAAGACCACTTTATTATTGGTGCCGATATCTTCGAATTTTTACCTACATTTACTAAACCTGAAGAAGAATTAGTAGTGTGGATCAAAAACGCAACCGACGTTTTTGATGCAATCGAAGATTTACCATTCCCAACTCTAAGCGCTATAAACGGTATGGCACTTGGCGGTGGTTGTGAGTGGGCACTTGCTACCGATTATCGTGTGGCAAGCGAAACAGCTAAAATGGGCCTACCAGAAGTTAAACTTGGCATAATGCCAGGGTTTGGTGGCACAGTGCGCTTACCACGTATCATTGGCGCCGATAACGCGATGATGTGGATTACCTCAGGCGCAGAAAATCGCGCTGCAGATGCCCTTAAAGTAGGTGCGTTTGACGCGGTAGTTAGTGCTGACAAACTTTTAGAGTCAAGTGTATCAACACTTGAACTGGCGATTGCTGGCAAGCTAGATTGGCAAGCAAAACGTAACGTAAAACTACAGCCACTTAAATTAAACCGTGTTGAGCAAGGCATGAGCTTTGCTATGGCAGAAGGTATGGTAATGGGTAAAACCAAAGGCCACTATCCTGCACCGGTTATGGCTGTTCGTACTATTAAAGCAGCGGCAAACTGTACTCGCGATGAAGCAATGGCAATCGAAAATGCTAACTTTGCTAAATTAGCACGTACACCAGAAGCAGCTGCACAGACAGGTATATTCCTAGCTGACCAATACATTAAAGGTAAAGCACGTAAATTTGCTAAACAAAGCGATGTAGAAATTAAACAAGCCGCTGTATTAGGTGCTGGTATTATGGGTGGCGGTATTGCATACCAGTCTGCTTATAAAGGCACACCTATTATAATGAAAGACATCCAACAAGATGCGCTTGATTTAGGTATGGGTGAAGCGTCTAAGTTATTAGGTGCAAAAGTTAAGCGTGGCCACATGCCAATGGAAAAAATGTTGGCAACACTTAGCAAAATTAAGCCAACACTTAACGCGTCAGACCTACAAAGTGCCAACATTATTGTTGAAGCCGTTGTAGAAAACCCTAAAGTTAAGCAAGCAGTACTCGCTGATCTTGAAAAGACCATGCCAGAAGGCACGGTACTTACTTCAAACACATCAACTATTTGTATTGATTTACTAGCACAAGCGCTAGATAAGCCAGAAAACTTTTGTGGTATGCACTTTTTCAACCCTGTGCCAAAAATGCCATTAGTAGAAATTATCCGTGGCGCAAAAACCTCAGATAAAACAATCAATGCAGTAGTCGATTACGCGCTTAAACTAGGTAAATCGCCAATTGTTGTTAACGATTGCCCAGGCTTTTTTGTAAACCGTGTTTTATTCCCTTACTTTGCAGGTTTTAGCAAATTAGTGGTTGAAGGCGCTAACTTTGCAAAAGTAGATAAAGTAATGGAAAACGTATTTGGTTGGCCTATGGGTCCTGCTTACCTACTTGATGTTGTAGGTATTGATACAGCTTTCCATTGTACTGGCGTAATGGCTGACGGTTTCCCTGAGCGTATGGCGCGTGCTGATAAAGATCCAGTGACTATTTTTGCCAACGAAAAACGTTTTGGTCAAAAGAACAAAGCCGGTTTTTACAAATACGAAACAGATCGTCGCGGTCGTCTTAAAAAGTCTCATGACGAGACAGCAGTTGAGCTACTAAGCCCAATTACAGACGCACCAAAAGAATTTGATAAACAAGAAATCATCGACCGTTGTATGATTCCAATGATCAACGAAGTGCTACTGTGTTTGCAAGAAGGCATAGTTGCCTCGCCGCAAGAAGCAGATATGGCATTAGTTTACGGTGTTGGTTTCCCTCCATTTAGAGGCGGCGCGTTCCGTTACTTAGATCAAACTGGTTTAGCTAACTTTGTTGCAGCAGCAGACAAATACGCTCACCTAGGTGCGATTTACCAAGTATCTGAGCAAACTCGCAAGTGGGCCGAAGAAGGTCGTGTTTTCTATAAGGTGGAAGGTTAATATCATGAATAATCCAGTAATTGTAGATTGTATCCGCACACCAATGGGTCGCTCTAAAAGTGGTGTATTCAAACATAAACGTGCTGAAGACTTAAGCGCACATTTAATGAAAGGCTTACTTGATCGCAACCCAGCAGTTGATCCAGCATCAATTGACGATATTTATTGGGGTTGTGTACAGCAAACATTAGAGCAAGGCTTTAACGTAGCACGTAACGCAGCATTACTTGCCGGTATCCCACACAGCGTACCTGCTGTAACGGTTAACCGTTTATGTGGATCGTCAATGCAAGCATTGCATGACGCTGCACGCGCAATAATGACAGGCGCTGGCGACACTTACCTAATTGGTGGTGTTGAGCACATGGGTCACGTACCTATGACTCACGGCAACGACTTTCACCCAGGCCTTGCAACAACAATTGCACAAGCATCGGGCTCAATGGGTTTAACAGCAGAATACCTTGCAACGCTTCATGGCATTAGCCGTGAGCAACAAGATGAATTTGCTTATCGCTCACATCAACGTGCACAAGCGGCAACTGTTGAAGGCCGTTTCCGCCGCGAAATTTTAGCAATGGAAGGTCATGCAGCAGATGGTTCGCTTATATTAGTTGAAGACGACGAAGTAATTCGCCCAGAAACAACAGTAGAAGGCCTATCAAAGCTTCGCCCTGTGTTTAATCCTGCATCGGGTACGGTAACAGCCGGTACTTCTTCTGCGCTTTCTGACGGCGCATCTGCAATGTTAGTAATGAGCGAAGAAAAAGCCAAAGAACTTGGCTTACCAATTCGTGCGCGTATTAAAGCAATGGCAGTCGCTGGTTGCGATCCATCAATCATGGGTTACGGCCCAGTACCAGCAAGTAAAAAAGCACTTGCTCAAGCCGGTATTACAATTGATGACTTAGGCGTAGTAGAGCTTAACGAAGCCTTTGCAGCACAATCATTACCTGTAATGAAAGATTTAGGGTTAATGGATGTTGTTGACGAAAAAGTGAATTTAAATGGCGGCGCAATCGCACTTGGTCACCCACTGGGTTGTTCGGGTTCGCGTATTAGCACATCGCTTATTCACTTAATGGAAGACAAAAATGTACGATACGGTTTAGCAACTATGTGTATTGGTTTAGGCCAAGGCATTGCCACTGTATTTGAACGTGTTCAAGACTAATTAGTTTTAAACATGTAAAACCATCTTGGTGATTAAAAAGGTGGACTGATTTTATTCAGTTCGCCTTTTTTATTAGCTTTAATTAAGTGAAAATTATCAGCTATAACACCAGTATGTAGTACTACGGAATTATGTGATCGGGCGTATTATTAAATAACGTGTTTTGCAGCAATAAAGTTTCAAATAAAATGGGCATATTAAGATAAGTAAAATAGTTAAATTACACTTAAAATTGCGTTAAACTCCCAAACTTATTAATTGCTATACCTAAGCACTCGCGTACGCAGCAATCACTTTAATTAAACAGGTCAATTTATTATGAGCTTTGATAATCCCGATCACCAATTAGATGCCATAGGCCTTCGCTGCCCAGAGCCAGTAATGATGGTACGTGCTGCTATTCGTAAAATGAGTGATGGTGAAACTTTATTGATAACTGCTGATGACCCATCAACAACTCGCGACATTCCGAGCTTTTGTACGTTTATGGATCACACGCTGGTGGCTAAAGATGCAGAAGAAGCACCGTACAGGTATGTGGTTAAGAAAGGGCTTTAAAATAACGTAGATACCATCTCTTCTAACCAGCCTCAAGCTTTCTTTAAATAGCTTGGGGCTGATATTCAGTTTGATTCTTCACA
>NZ_JADYXH010000032.1:0-26466 GCF_015864395.1 Pseudoalteromonas sp. SWYJZ12 | reverse complement strand
ATTTAACTCTCTGAGTTGTTCGTGCCTCGCTATGCGTTGGCGTTTCCCGTCTCAGTGGGGTCGCATTATAGGGAGATCCGAAAACAGATCAACCCTTTTTTTAGATCTTTTTACTGTTCGAACAAAAATAGAACAAAACCATGTAAAACCATATGAAAACCTTCCTAAGATGATGCTTTTTTGTGCTCTTATTTATTATTTAATACAAATATCATTGCTATGTTTGATTTAGACGTTAAGATAGCAAGTTCACAATGTTAAATTAATGTTTATTTCCTGTTTATTGGTAGATCTAAAATGAAATTACCCGATCAAAAATCTTTTATCTTCTCTGTTATTCTTGCTGTAGTTGGTTTTGTTGTTGTTGAGTTCGCTTTAGGCGGCTTAGCTTTAAACCCTGCATTACTATTTGGTGCTGGTTTATTAATAGGTGCGATTGCTATTGCTGCAATGTCATCTGATGTGACTGAAGAAGCTGAAGTTAAAACAAAAACGCTTTATGTTGGTAACCTTCCTTATCGTGCGAACGAAGGTGTGGTTCGTGCATTATTTGAAGAACAAGGCAAAGTATTCAATGTTCGTTTATTAAAGGATAAGAATACTGGCAAGCGTCGTGGCTTTGGTTTTGTTGAAATGGCGCAAGCTGATGCAGACAATGCAATTGCTAACTTGAACGATAGCGAGTTCCAACAACGTACTTTAAAGGTACGTGAAGCAAAACAAAAACAAGAAGATGATTCTAATGCTCTACGTACTGAGACGGATCAGTCAGTGTAACTAGCTTTACCGCTAGCTTATTGCTAAACACATCAGCCGTTGCATAATATTGCAGCGGCTTTTTTATGTCTGTTAGTTTATTCACACACAAGTTAAGTTGGTTAAGTAAGTAGTTGACTCTGTTTGCTATCGCTACACCTGAATCAAGTAATTTTACATTCCCTTCAAAATACTGACTAATAGGCTCTGCTAATATTGGAAAGTGCGTACATCCTAATACAAGTACATCTATAGTTTTATCTATATGTAGGTCATCAAGCACTTGATGCAACTTGTTTGTATCCAAAGACTCTGTAAAAAAGTATTGCTCAGCTAAAGTTACTAACTCCACACTGCTATATAGATTAACGGTTACATTACGTGCATGCTCAGTAATTAATGTTTTAGTGTATGAACTGGCGACCGTTGCCGGTGTGGCTAATAAGCCAATATGATTTGAACGTGTTAACTCTGCCGCAGGCTTTATTGCTGGCACAACACCTACTATAGGAATATCTGTCATTTGGCGAACAGCGCTAAGTGCAGATGTAGAAGCGGTATTACACGCTATTACAATTAAATCAACGTTAAGCGTATTAGCTTTGATGAAATGAATAAGTGAGCATAATCGGTTAATGATGGTTTTTTGAGATTGAGCACCATAAGGTAGTAATGCATTATCCATAAAATAACTGTACTGAGCATTGGGGATACTTTGCTTTATATGCTCAAGTACAGTAGTTCCACCAATACCTGAATCAAAGACCATTATATGCGCTGACAAACTACCGTTCCCACTTTACTTTAAGAACGGCAGTTTGCCATGAGGTATTTATAAAAGAAAGTAGTTTAACTTTGCGTGGTTTCTAAATCAGTAAGCCTGTCGGCTGCCGAATTTAACTGATTAAGGTTTTCGAACATAGACTTTGTGTAATCTACTAACTTATCTATTTGCTCCTGATCTTGATTTAACCATTGGAGAATGCCAGCTAGCTGATTTTGTAATCCAAGCTCACCCGCTTTTTCAAAAGCATTTTTAAGGTCGTCATTAAAAGGAGCTAAACCCTCCGCTACTTGTTTTTCTGGTGCTGGTCTATATTCTTCATAGCTTTTAACTGTTGCTATTGTTTTTGTTTGGCGTAAATCCATAGAAAAAGCCACCAGCTGATCGCTGTCTAAACTCAGCTCTTGCGCTTGTTCAAATGCTTCATCTAAAGCACCACCAAAAAAGGTTTTACTTAAATCTTGTAAGTCTTCCATCATTACATTAATAGCTTCTTGCTCTTGCTCATTTAAGTCACCATTAACCGACATCGAAAATGATACCTGTCGAGATTGCGATGATGAGCTTGCAAACGACTCGCCATTATTGTTTTGCTGATAGCCACTTGCCGACTGAGATTCAAATGCATCTGCAAAGCTAATACTTACCTCGTCACCTTCTGCGGTGGTAAATTTATACTCTGCATTACTCGTCATACTGACATATTGAGCCTGGCTTATATTTACGCTGGCAGGTTGTGGGTTAAATAACGACTCTTCAAACTTATCGAGCCCATTGTAAATTCCCTCTTTGGACTTATTAATCCCCTCTTCCATGTCATCATTAAATACGCCTGTACCTTTGAGTTCATCAACAGCGTCGTCAATCCCTATTTGGACTCCTTTGCGCGCGTCGCCTAACATATCTTTGAGCTTTTCGTCATCAGCGCCGTTAGCTTTTGCTTTATTAACAGCACTACTTACAAAATCGAGTACGTTTTTTACTATTTCATCAAAATCAAATAGTGGTTTATCTGCTTTTTTTTCTGCGATAGGCAATCCAAGCTGCTCAGCCATTTTATCGCCAAGCACCTTTGCGGCCAACTCTCGGCCTCGTTGTTGATAGCTATCTTGAGGAGACGTAATTGTAGGTTGCTGTATATCAGCTTTATTATTGAATTTATTGATGTTGTTGTTTGGCGTAAAGCCATAATTACCTATTTTCATGATTCGTCTCCTAAGCGTGCGTAGTTTATTATCGGCTATAACAATAAAAACTAAAGTACAATGTTCAATAAAACAGCATAAATGCTAGCCAAAACTAGACAAATACGCAGCGCTCCCTACAATAGCGCCGATAAACAGATCTTAGATAAGGTAGTAGCGTTAATGGCAGTTATTAAAATAGATACCACACAGTACCAAACGCAGTTAAGTGAAAAAGAGCAGCGTATTAGTGCACAATTCCAACGTTTTGGTGTGGAGCAACTAGAAGTATTTAGCTCAGAGCCAACTAACTACCGCCAACGTGCTGAATTTAGAGTATGGCACGACGGTGACGATCTGTTTCACATTATGTTTGATCAACAAACAAAAGAAAAAATCCGTGTTGATACATTTGATCCAGCAGCGCCTCTAGTTGGTGAAATAATGCAGGTGATGATTGAGCATCTTAAGCCTTGTGAAATATTACGTCGTAAGTTATTTCAAATCGATTACCTATCCACGCTAAGCGGTGAAATTTTAGTAAGCTTGCTTTATCACAAACCACTTGATGATGAATGGTTAAGTGAAATTAAAGCGCTTAAAGAAAAACTAAGCAGTAAATACAAAATTGACTTTATCGGTCGTGCTCGCAAACAAAAAGAAGTGCTGGGTGATGACTTTGTAACTGAGCGTTTAACAGTTAATGGTCAAGAGCTTATTTATCAACAAGTAGAAAATAGCTTTACTCAGCCTAATGCAAAAGTAAATATTAATATGCTGGAGTGGGCGCAAGATTTATGTAAACCACTTAAAAATGATTTATTAGAACTGTATTGCGGTAACGGTAACTTTTCAATTGCGTTAGCGGGCTGTTTTAATAAAGTATTAGCAACAGAAATATCAAAATCATCTGTTCATTCTGCTCAATACAATATTGCTAAAAACAACGTAGAGAACCTAGATATTATTCGTATGTCTAGTGAAGAGTTTACTCAAGCAATGAATGGCGAGCGTACTTTCTCTCGTTTAGATGGTATTGACCTTAAAAGCTATGACTGCCAAACCATATTAGTTGATCCACCACGCGCGGGCATGGATGAATTAACGTGTGACTTAGTGGCTAATTACGAAAACATAATTTATATATCGTGTAATCCTGAAACCCTTGAGCGTGACCTTGATCACTTAACACGTACGCACAACGTTAAGCGCTTTGCTATATTTGATCAGTTCCCATATACACATCACATTGAGTCGGGTGTTTTCTTGCAGCGCAAATAACAAGCTAAAATTAAAGTACCAGTACTTTGATAAGTGCTGGTATTTGCTCTTCACTAAATACTTGAATACCATTCTTTATTAATAATGCTGTAGTTAAACCTAGTCCTTCGATTTTTACTCCACGATGCTTTCCATCATATATTGTATTTCGCCCGCAAGAAGGGCTCGATTCTTTAAGTAGAGCAAAACGAACTTGATTCTTTTTACAGAGTTCTAGCGCGTTATTAGCTCCAATTTGAAACTGCTCTGTTACATCTTCTCCTAAATTAGTAACTACACTCCCCTGTATTATTTCAGCAGGGGATCTAGGTGTAGGAAGTCCACCAGCAACCTCAGGACAAAACACGATTAACCTATTTTGTTTTTGCCACAAATTAATCTGTGGATGTAAAATTGCGTGTCCTCTACCATCGTAGCGAACAGGCTGTCCTAGCAAACAACTCGATACTAATATTTTTTCCATCGCTATATCCTTATAAAGCAAAAAAGCTCCTTAAGGAGCTTTTTTAGTTTTAGCTAAACTTACTTGTTAGCTAAGTAATTAATCAGTTTGCTAATATCTTCTGGTTCAGTAATACCCGACTCACGACCTAGGTTTAATTTATACTTACCATTTACAATAAATGTAGGGACGCCACGTAGTGCGCCTTTTTCTTTAAAGTAGTCTTGATCACGTTTCATTTTAGAGCTTAGCGTACGTACCGAAAAGCTTTTAAACAGCTTATCAAACTTATCGCCATCAACGCCCTGCGCTACAAATATATCTTTTACATCTGCAAGCTCATTAAAACTAGCGCGCTTTGTATGAATATGATTAAAGATTGCAGAGACAATTTTATCTTTTTGCGGAAGCACTTCTGCAGTAGCGAGTGCTTGGCTCATCATCTGTTGGTTTTCTGGGTCGCGTACACCTACAAAATCAACATGGCTCTTTTTAAATTTAACGTTTTTATCAAGCTTAGGCTTAAACTCACCAATTAGTGCTTCCATGTTATTACATGCAGGGCAGTAAAATGAGAAAAACTCTTTAATTTCTGGCTTTTTTGTTGCGCGCTCAGAAACAACGTCGTAATGCACGCCTTCTTCATACGTTGCTGCAAAGCTTGTTGCCGCCATAGGAAGTAGTACTGCAAGCAAACCTGCTTTAACTAATTTAATCATTATTATGCTCCGAAATTTATAGTGCTAATAAAAACGCTACTAACTCATCAAGTTCTTTTTGATTTTTGATGGTGTTGAGGTTTATTTTATATTTATCGTTAACAATAAAAGTAGGTACACCTGTAAGTGCGCCTAATTTTGAATATTTATTTTGTTTGTTTTGCATTGCTTGCTCAGCCGAAATAACTGGCATGCTTGCAATTTCTTGATCAAACGTTGCGCTATCAATACCGTTTACTTCAAGTAATTTTTTAACGTCTTTCATTTCAGTTAAAGGAGCACGCTGAACATGAATACTTTTAAAAATTTGATCGCTAATACTCTGCGCCTGACCATGCTGCTTAGCAATTAAGTAGGCAAAGCTTAAATTACTTTGTGCTTGTGGCGACACGCCACCTAAAAAATTAACATGGTTTTTAATAAACTCAGCGCCTTCAGGCAAGCCTTGTTCAATTGCTTTTGCTACTGGTTCAAACTTAAAACAATGTGGACAGTAAAATGAGAAAAACTCGGTTACTTGTGGTGATGTACTTTTGTCTACATCAATAACAGTGTATTGATTATCAACTTCAAACTGTGCAGCAAGTGCTGCAAATGGTAAACATAAAAGTAATAAACTCAGTTTTAATTTTTTAAGCATTTGTATCTCGTTGTACTTGTCTTTAAATAAAATATTACGGCAATAACTTTAACGGTGCTTCTTGCAGTGCTGCAAGTTGCTCCTTCAGTGCTAAAATTTGTTGCTCCCAGTATTTGTCATCAGCAAACCATGTAAAGTTCCGCACAAAGGCAGGATCGCTCCATCGTTTAGCTACCCATCCCATATAATGGATAATACGCATCGCTCGCAGCGGTTCAATTAATTTGAGTTGAGAGTGATCAAAATCACAAAACTCTTCATACGCACTCACAAGGGTGTCTAACTGTAACAGTTGCGTCGCTCTATCGCCACTGAGCATCATCCATAAATCTTGGATTGCAGGACCTTGGCGGCTGTCATCTAAATCAACAAACATTAGCGCATCACCTGCCCACAAAATATTACCAACGTGGCAGTCACCATGTAAGCGAATACTTTGCACATCTTTATACTGTTTTTGCGCCTGCTCTATCACTAAATCTAAAATAGTATAAAAGGCAGTATTTATTCCCATAGGCACTAAGTTACTTTTTTGAAGATGAACTTTGGCTGTATGTAAATACTCCTCGCAGGTAACTGTTGGCCTATAAGTAAAAGGCTTTGTTTTAGCTACTTGGTGCATACGGCCAATTAAACGCCCCATTACATCAAGCTGATCTAAGTTATCAACCTCAAATAAACGCCCGCCTACACTTGGAAACAACACAAACAAATAACCTTCGTGTTCAAACAAGCTTTGCCCATTATATAAAATAGGGGCAACAACAGGCACTTCCGCTTCTGCCAGTTCAAATGCAAAGTCATGCTCTTCTTGAATTTGCTCTTTACTCCAGCGCTCTGGGCGATAAAACTTCACTACGTAACGCAGGCCATCATCGGCTTTAAATTGGTACACCCTGTTTTCATAGCTATTGAGTGCCAACAAACCAGATTCGGCGTACACACCTACGCTTTCTATTGCATCGAGTATTAGGTCAGGTGTTAAGTCAATAAAACTAAATTTACTCATACTCTTCTTATATAAAATAAAAAGCGGGTAATATACCCGCTTTTGTTAATTGCTATATCAACTTACCTATTTAAGGTAGGTTGTGATTATCGCGCTTTAAAAAAGTTACTCGACTGCGATATTGTCTCATCCGGCTCATCTACCAGTGAAAGCACAAAGTTAAACTCTGTCATCGACACCTTCAAATCATAAGGGTCCATTACAAGCGACAATGGCACATTATGAGATTGCCCTGCCTGCACAGTAAATGACTGCTTACCAATATACTTAAAGTTATCTAACCCTTGTACTTTAATATTAAAGGTTTGCTCGTACTGCGCTTTATTAATTACCTTTAATGTATAGGTGTTCTCTACTAAACCATCAAAATCGACACGATATAATTGGTTTCGATCACGAATGATATCAAAGTCCATTGTTTTACGCAGCGCTATATTAGCTACAAGTGCTCCCGTAAGCACAACAAGTATGACCGTGTAACCAATGATTTTAGCTCGTAGTGGATTCGTTTTATTTTCTGGGGTTTCGAGGTTTCGCTCTGTCGTATATGAAATAAGTCCACGCGGGTATTCCATTTTATCCATTACGCCATCACACGCATCAATACATGCACCACAGTTAATACACTCAGCTTGCAGCCCATTTCTAATATCAATACCTGTTGGGCACACTTGAACACACAGGTTGCAGTCGATACAGTCGCCTAGCTCTAAATCTTCATGATCTACTTTACGTGAACGAGGACCACGGCTTTCACCACGGCTTTCGTCGTACGTTACAGTGTATGTATCTTTATCAAACATAGCTGATTGAAAACGTGAGTAAGGGCAAATATGTAAACACATTATTTCTCGCATCCAACCGGCATTACCATAGGTACACGCAGCAAAGAAAATAATACTGACTAGTGCATAACCACCCACGTTAAACGTTACAAAATCAGGAAGTAACTCTCTGATTGGCGTAAAGTAACCCACAAAAGAAATGGCGGTATATAACGAAAACAATACCCAACTAGTATGCTTTGCCGTTTTACGCCAAAACTTATCAAAATTCATGGGTCGTTGATCGAGTTTTTTACGCTGATTAGCTGTGCCTTCAAGCTTTTCTTCAAACCAAATAAAAATAAAGGTCCAAACAGTTTGCGGACATGTGTAGCCACACCACACCCGTCCATAGAAGGTGGTCACTAAAAACAGCGCAAATGCTGCCAGCATAAAAATAAACGCTAATATGGTAAAATCTTGAGGCCATAGCGTTAAACCAAAAATATTGTATTTTTGACCAATTAGATCAAACAGTACTGCTTGCTGGCCGTTAAAATTAATCCAAGGAAGTAACATAAACGCAAGTAGGCCTAAAAAGCCAATGCGCTGCCTAAGTAATTGATGTAGGCCTTTTACGGCACGCACATAAATACGATTTCGGGGATTGAACCTATCATCTTGACGGCTTAAATCCGGTTTTTGGATTTTCACCTCTACAGGGATATTCTTTACTTTAATTTGCTTGTCCATCGAAGTTCCTCAACGCCGCTTGGAAATAAAAATCCAGCAATACTCAAGTACTCTATACTTAAAGCTAGCAAGTTACTTGCTAGGCAGATTTACTTTAATAAATTGCCTTCTCGAATACTTTCAGATATTTCAGAAATATCTGACTGCTGTTAACCATTATAACAATGTTGGTTAAAATTACTGGCATAGATCGCTAATAATTTATTCATCCCAGTTACTTGCTTTTAAAATGCAGTTTATTACACTGCATGGTAATTCAACCCTACTTAGATCAAGGTTTACGTATCCATGAAAAAATTTATTATTTTGGTAGTTGTGATCCTTGCCTTTTTTACAATCGATCATCCGCTTATAAAAGAACCTCGCGAAAGGTTATTAGGTGAAGGCATTGGTTTTTTAAGTGATGCAAGTAAGGTTAACAGAAGCCCTGCTGCAAATATGGCTAAAAATAGAATCAGCACTCAACTTAAATTGTCTGAATCTGAGGGTGAGTACGTAGAAAAAACGTTTACAACAGATGACTCTGTTCAGTTATTTCACCTACGCTATTGTCGTGAACGTGACTTAAACCTTTATTTTTATGGCGATCGTTTAAATACAGTATGTAAAATAGTGACTGAAGCATTAGAGCAAAAGCGAGCAAAGTAGTGGATTTTTCAGGATTAAATAAAAAAGCAAGCGACTCATTTCATAAACAACGCAATATGCTCAAGCAATTAGCGCAAGGCAAAACGTTAAAGTGTGAGAAGTGTAATGGGGTTTTAACACTTAATTTAGCCACCAGTGAACCTGGTAAAGGCGTAGTAAAGTGCAAACAAGGCTGCACGGATATTATATTAGAGCTAGGCACTTAGATTAAACTAAGCGCCTGGTATTAATAATTACTCTTCCCAACTCTCGTCGGTTATCAAACCGCTATTAATTGCGACCACTTCAATTAGTTCAGCAAACCCTAATGCAAAGTCACCCATTGATTCATATTGGTACTGACACAAGGCTTCTATAGTCATGTTATTTTGTTTGGCAATCTGAGCTATTGCTAGCTGGTCGAGTGCAAAAAAGCTTAATGTACTTAACGCACTTTCTAATGCTTGTTTAAAGTCAGTGTCTAATTGCGGTGCATTTAACAAAGGCTCTGCGTAAGCTTTGGTTGCAACTAAGAAACCTTTACTCCATGACTTACAAAATTCAGCATCAAATGTGTTAGGTAATTTGTATCCAGTTTCAAATACTTGCTCACTAATTTTATGATATAGCGCCATAAACAAGAAAAGTACTTCTTCATCTAAATCATTAGCTGTATTTGGTAATATCTGCTCAAGCCACTCATGCACATCTAATGGATTGGGCGAACAAATAACGCCAAATAAATAGCCTTGGCTTTGTACAAGGGTCATTGCTTGAGATTGGGTATTTAAAAATGTGCTGAGCTGCTTTGCGTGCAGCTCAGTAAATTGGGGTATTTGCATTAAAACTCTTTATATTCAAACATTAAAAGTTGAGCGGGTAACGACCTTGGCTATCTGGTCGGCCTAAAAATTTAACCGCATCATGTACATCTTTAGGTAAGCTAGCATCTGGTTTTACATAACCTGCCACACTAAAGTCGAAATTAGCTTTAAGTGTAGCATCTGCCTCAAGGCCAAGCGTATTATCTGGGTCAATTAATATAGCAATATCGCCCGACTTACAGCTTAACTTACCAGCCAGAGGGCCAATATTAAACCACCCATTTAAGCCTTGCACGTCAATATTAGGGCTCGCTATTTCACCTTTTAGTGAATCACAATAAGGTGCACCTGAGCTGTATTCATCAAGTTCTAAAATTACACGCCCTTTAGCGGTTACAGGTAGGGGAAGCTGCACGCGCTGCATTGCACGCTCTACTGTTGAGCGCACTAGGCCGTCAGTCACTTTAACTTCTTGATTAAAAAGCCCATAACTTACATCAGCATAACCCGAGATATCACTACGCTCTCGTGCATTACCAAACTTCACATTCGCATTTAGCTTGCCTGTAAATAACTTCCAGCCAGCAATGTCCCAGCGCACATTATTTAACTGTTCACCATCAAAACGAACTTGCATCATTTGACCTTGCCAAACAGTGCCTACAGTTTGGCCTACTTCTAATTGCTTTGGAAAGTACGGTTTTGCTATATCTAGTGCAATATGTGCTGGTAATTTAATAATACAAAACACAATAAAACTAATTAAAAAGACAGCCGATAACGTTATTATTTTTTTCATTAATTAATTCTCTAATACTAAACGGCTGACACGCACATAGCCTGATTTATCATCGCGGCTCAAATCTAAGTTTTCAATTTTTAAGCCATGCTGATTCACTAGCTCATCTAACCACTCTATTAACTGATTAAATTCTACAGAGTCGAGCGTCAAACGTAGCGAATCACTACTTGGCTGCATTTTACTAATACTTATTTGATGGCGCCCACGTGTAGAATTAACAATTTGGCTTAAGTTTGCATTGCTAGCAACACTGGTGTTACCCGCAGCCTTTAGTTTAACAATACTGTCATCAACCCAAGCTAATAGCTCTTGTTGTTTAATTTGAGATTGCTGTGCCTTTTCTATCGCATTATTTAATGGTCGAAATATTCCCATTACTAAAACAAAAATAATAAACACGCCACCAGCGACCATTACCAATTGTTGTTCTTGCTCTTTAAGCGAGCGCCATTGTTGCATTAACTGCTTTTTCATACTGCACCTCGCAGTTTAATTTCACCAACGACATAATCACCGTCATTATTTAAAGACCCTTGCTCAACAGTTAAACCTTGTTTTTCAAGTATGATTTTTACTTTACCAAAGGTTTGGAAGTCTTTAGCACGTGCACGAATGCGCAGCTCATTGCGACGTTTGTCATAACGAAGTGTTTCAGGTGTAAATTCGCTGACTTGCGAAAATACATCAACCAAATTAGTCGTTAAGTCTAAAAAGCCCGACTCACTTGAGCCTTGCACTTTATCTAACGCGCCTTTAATTTGGCTTTTAATTAGATTGGGGCGAACTTTAGTTCCTGGAAATGCTTTTTGGTATCTGTCGACTACTTGAGCTTTAGCTAATTCTACTTGTGTATTAAGTTGGTGTAACTCAATAGCTTTTATTGTAATCGTAGAAACCAATGCAACACTTGCTATAATTGCGGCGCCTTTCCAGTAACCCCACCATAAGGCGCTTTGCTTTTTAAGCTGATACATACCTTGGCGTAAGTTAAAATTAACGCTATCTAACTGCTTTGCAAATAATGCTAGAGGTAAGTCGTACTCACTTGTTTGCGCTTGTAAGTTAACGCTTTCTGGAAACTGACTAGCTGGGCTAAAATGCTTAATATCAGGATTACCCATGGCTGTTAAGTAGCCATTTAACCAACTAGATTCAACCGCACCTATGTGCCATTGCCCTTGCTTAAATAACCATTGGTTATTGAGCTCGATAGCGGTGACTGCGCCATCATCTGCAAGCGGTAACAACAAAGCATCGGGTAATATTCTGTATACTGATAGATTATGCTCTACAAATAATGCGAGCCATTGTTCAAACCATTCACGGTCTGTCATTGCTACACGAATTGCATGTTGCTCACCAAGCATTGTCGGCTGCGCTACTGCTATAAACAGTTCATCTACGTCACATGCTATATCTTCTTCAAGCATGTATGGCAATGCTTGCTCAAGCTTGCGATTCCATTTTGTTGGCAAAGCGACCGTTTTTAATTGCACTTGATCACTGGGTAACAACACGACCACTTCTCGGGTAAGTGCTTTTTCGCTTAGCTCACTTAAATGCTCTGCATTTGGTAACTCGCCACTGGCTATTATTTCTTGTTCTTGTGGTGAGTAAATTAACCAATTAAGCAATTCTTGCTCGGTTTGACCCGTGCGGATCAACAGTATTTCTGTCACTGTACGCCTCCAAATTTTCGCGCCAGTATCGTTACGTCACCGTCTTTAGCGTGCAGTAATGTGGTCATCGAAAAACGCAGGTCGACAAAATTTGCCTGCGTTTGTAATTTAAAATATTCGCTTTTAATACTAAATAAACTTTTGACTGAGTCGGTATTAGTACCGCCTTGTTGCTTCACCTGTTCAAAAAATTCATCAATGGTGTCAAAGCCAGTTTGCGGTCTTGCACCTATCACAGCCTCTGCACCAGATAAGCTCAAGCTTTCTATTAAGGCACTGAGTATGAGTGCTTGCTCTGGGATTAATGTATTTACGTTAATAGATAAAAGCGTACTGCCTGGTATTACACATACATATGGCAGTACTTTTTCCATCACTAATGGGTTAAAGCCCTTAACCAAGCGTAATTCCGATGTTGATGCAAATAAACTATTGGCTGTCATATACGGAAAATCTCGTGATAAATACTCGTCTTCTTCTGCGCCTGAGCGATATGTAATACTGTCCTCGTCAAGCCAATCAAATACGCTATCTGCCATTGTCTCTTCTGATTCATCAGCAGGTAAATCTTCAATGTTTTCAAGTAATGCAAAGAGTGCTTTATGTGCAGGGTTTGTTTTACTTGCGCTATTTTCTTCTGGCGCTATGGCTAAAGCATTTAAATTTAGACATGCTTGTAAATCAGTAATTTTGCCACTTAACGTGCCGTTATCAACAGGGTATGAAGCATCACCTTGAGTTGCCCAAACTTGATCAAGTGTTGTTTTATCAGCATCATCTTTTTTACTTTGTATTAGTCCTTTAATAGCAAGCTCTTCTGCACCGTAGGCGTACCATTTAGCTTGCTGATGACCTTGCAAATTAGTGCTTTTTTGCACTTGAACCATTAAATTAGCACTCATTTCTACTGCTAAAATAGCCGCTAATGCCACAATAAACAAAACAATAACAAGTGCTGCGCCGCGCGATGATTGCTGCTTAACCATTATTCACATCCGTACTTTGTGTAGCAACAACTTTGCCTTGCCCAGGAACTAAAAATACACGACGAATTGGCTCTGCTTCTATTTGTTGCAAAGTAACAGCAACCGCTTTAGGGAGAGCTTTAATTTCCCACTGTTCCTGCCATTCGTTTTTATCATCCAAAAACTCAAACTTAAGCTCTTCAACATTTTCTAGTACACGTTGAACTCGCGGTTCCATATTATCAAGCTGATCAACATAAACCCGATAAACACGCTCAAGGTTATCGTCTATCACTCTATAACCAACGGCTTGTAGTTCTGAACGTGGCAATAAATTAATTGGATTTATCCAGCCATCTCGTACAAACGCAATACCATCGTATTGGCTTTCTAAAACGTAACGACCAGCAAGTAAATATTGTTCTTGAACATCACCAGATTCGTTTCGTACTGCACGTTTGGTCATTTGGCTAAAATCTTGATCCATTAACCTAAATGTTGTTTGCAACCCATTTAACTCAGCAATTTTTTCATCGGAGGCATCTTTTGCTCTTGTTGTCGTCTCTAATATTTGATGAGTAGCAATAATAACAAAAGCTAAAATACCCAGTGCTACCATAACTTCAAGTAATGTAAACCCGCGCTGCTTCACTTACTTTTTGCCTTTATTGAGATACGTTGATAACTCATATGCCGAATGCTCATATTTTTCATCCGTAAAAACATTTATGGTTAACTTAACAAAGCTTTTGTCAGCAGTGGCTGTTACTTCTTGCTGCCAAAACCATTCAACACCGCCCATTACTTCGCTGCCTTTAAGGTTATTTTTACCTTGCCATTGTTCGCCTTTAGTACGCTGTTCAATAATAACGTTTTCGGCGACCCAAGATGCATAGGTTTGCTCTTCAATAGTCGTTAAGTGGTGTATGTGCTCGCTTGTTGCTTGCATTGCAGCTATACCCGCCATGGCACAAATACTTAATGCCACTAATACCTCTAATAAGGTAAACCCTTTAGTGCGCTTCATTATTCTGGCTCTCGGCGAAAGTTTACTGGTGCAGCAAATTCACCTTCAATGTAATACACAGGCTCGCTTTGCTCTTTTAACTCTAATATAAGTTGAAACGCGCTTACCTCACCTGATGACAAAATAAGTACTTGTGGGATTTTCAACTTTTTAAGCTCAAGTAAGCTGTCTTCATCGCCGCCACTCATAAGCTCGCGCCAGTTAGATTGCTCTAAGAGGTTATCTTGCGCCCACGCTAAATCTTCTAAGTTAAGCGTGAGCTTTAATCTTTCATCTAACTCTATTGGTTTAAAAAGGTCTTCACGGTCAAAGGTAATCCACTTTTCACCATCGAAAACTAAATACTCTAACGTATTTTCTTCTACTAATAAGCCCAATTCAACTTGGTTTAAAATGGCAAATTCCGATGCCATGTTAATGGTGGTATGCAGCCTTAATGCTTGAGTATCTAACTCTTCCTCAGCACCGCCTTCTAAGCTATATACCACCATTTTTGTAGCAAAAGCGATGATCACTAATACCACTAAAATTTCTATTAAACTAAAGCCTCTACTTTTTGCATGGCGCTGCTTAAGGCTTGCTTTCATAGCAAGCCTCTAGCATTAACATGTTCATACAAAACAGTGTACTTAAGCATTATTGCTTTTCTTCGTCCCAGTTACCGATATCATCATCAGTACCTACTTCACCATCTGGACCCATAGAAAAAATATCAAACTTGCCAATTTCACCTGGGCTAATTAGCTGATATAGATTACCCCATGGATCTTCTGGTAATTCATTAATAAAACCACCGTCAGGGAAACGTTTTGGAACCGGTTCAATGCTTGTTTGAGTAACTAGCGCTTCAAGACCTTGCTCTGTGCTTGGGTAGCTCTTATTTTTAAGCTTGTATAAGCTCATTGCATCTTCTAATTGTTGAATATCTAGATGCGCTTTATCGATAGCAGCCTCTTCTTGCTGACCCATAATGTTAGGTGCAACAATTGACATAATCATCCCGATGATAACCAGTACCACCATCACTTCTAGTAAAGAAAAACCTGATTGTTTATTCACGTAATTACCTCATTATTCTAAAAACATTAAGTAAAAATGGTTTAGGTAAAACCATTAATATATTTAAAAATTTATTCTAACTTAAAGCCCAACAGCTTTATTCATCGCCATTATTGGCTGCAATATTGCCATTACTATAAATAATACAATAACCGCCATTGAGGCGATCATCGCAGGCTCTAGTAGTTTAAGCGATACATTAACCATGCTCTCAAATTCGCGATCTTGGTTATTTGCAGCACGCTCTAACATTTGCTCTAGTTCACCTGATTTTTCACCACTTGCTATCATATGCAGCATCATTGGTGGAAACAACTTAGTTTGCTGAAGTGCAGCTCTTAAGCTTGCACCCTCGCTCACTCTATCGGATGCATCTGCAACCGCTTTTTTAATTTTTTCGTTAATTAATACACCGCCCGAGATACGCATCCCCTCGAGCAATGGTACCGAGCTTGACGATAAAATACTTAAAGTACGCGCAAAACGTGCGGTGTTAATACCACGAGCCACTTTACCTATACCTGGCATATGTAGCACTCGGTCATCCCACCAAAAACGTATTTTAGGCTGCTTAAGTGCATGCTTAATACCAATGGCTATAGCTGTAATCGCTATTAAACTAATAAACCAATAATTTTGCACAAAATGGCTGCCTGCCATAACCCATTCGGTTGTCCAAGGAAGTACTTGTTTCGTTTTTTCAAACGTTTTTAATATTTTTGGTACTACGGTGCCCAGTAATACCGACACAATACCAATTGCAAATACCACTAATATAATGGGGTAAACCATAGCCTGAGTTATTTGGCTACGCATATGTTGGCGCTGCTCGGTATAGTCGGCTAAACGATTAAGTACTTGGTCAAGGTGACCCGACTTTTCGCCTGCGGCTACCATTGCACGATATAAGTCGTCAAAAACATGAGGAAACTCACTAAGACCATCGGCAAGTGTGTAACCTTCAACCACTTTTGAGCGTACCGACATAAGCATACGCTTTAAACGCGGCTTTTCGCATTGCTCAGCAACCGCCATAACAGCGCCTTCAACAGGAAGTGCCGATTGAATAAGTGTTGCTAATTGCCTTGTAATTAATGCTAAGTCTGAGGTTGAAATTGTCGGCTTAAAAAAGCCACCGAGTAAAGGGGCTTTTTCGCCTTTGACTTGTTTATCACTTTGCGCCGCAGGGACAACTTCAAGCGGCGTAAGTTTTTGATCACGTAAAGTTTGGCGAATTTGTTTAGCTGTATCGGCTTCTAAAATGCCTTTTTTTTCTTTACCTCGGCCATCTAAGGCACGGTATTCAAACGCCGCCATAGTTAACCTTCCTCACGGGTAACACGCAATACTTCTTCAAGTGTTGTTTTACCTACAAGTACACGGCTACAACCATCTTGGCGAATACTTGGGCTGCGCTTACGAATGTATTTTTCTACGCTTTGCTCGCCTTTACCGTTGTGAATCATTTCGCGTATTGTTTCATCAACTACAAGTAACTCGTGAATACCCGTACGACCACGATAGCCATTAAAGTTACACTCCTCACACCCTACTGCTCGATAGATTGTCGGTTGGCTTTCAAAAGGAACCCCTAACAGCTGGCATTCATGCTCATCAGCCGTGTGACCTTCTTTGCAGGTATTACACAATGTACGTACTAGCCGTTGCGACAACACACCGAGTAACGACGATGAAAGTAAGAATGGTTCAACTCCCATATCTTCCATACGTGTAATTGCACCCGATGCGGTATTAGTATGCAGAGTAGACATAACAAGGTGGCCGGTAAGTGACGCTTGAACACCAATTTGCGCAGTTTCAAGGTCGCGTATTTCACCCACCATTACCACATCAGGATCTTGGCGTAATATTGCACGTAAACCACGTGCAAATGTCATATCAACTTTTGCATTAACTTGTGTTTGCCCAATACCTGGAATTTCGTACTCTATCGGATCTTCAACGGTAAGAATATTACGATCGCGTGAGTTAATTTGGCTCATACCAGCGTATAGGGTGGTACTTTTACCAGAGCCCGTTGGCCCTGTTACTAAAATAATGCCGTGGGGTTTACTAATTAAATCTGAAAACAATGCACGATTATCTGCAGTCATACCTAAATCTTCAAGGTTTAAGCGCGCGTTGTTTTTATCAAGTAAACGCAGTACTACACGCTCACCAAAGCTCGATGGCATTGTAGACACACGCACATCAACTGCACGCCCGGCAATACGTAAGCTAATACGGCCATCTTGTGGAATGCGTTTTTCGGCTATATCAAGCTTAGCCATTACTTTAATACGAGACACAAGTAACGATGCAAGTTTACGATTAGGCTTAAGTACTTCTTTAAGCACGCCATCGACCCTAAAGCGAATAACAAGCTCTTGCTCGAAGGTTTCGATATGAATATCAGAAGCCCCTTCTTTAATCGCTTCACTTAGCATGGCGTTAATAAGCTTGATTATTGGCGCATCATCGTCACCAGCGAGTAAATCTTCAGTTTGCGGAAGTTCATCAGCAAGTGAGAATAAATCAACCTCGTTGCCAATATCTTCCATCATTTGTTGTGTTTCAGAGCTATCACGTTGGTATGACGCTTCAAGCAATAGCTCAAATTTATCATCAGCCAATTGCTCAAGTGTAAAACCATGGCCTGCGATACGGCGTACTTCTAATAGTACTTCCACGTCTAGCTCACCACGGTAGTAAACTATACGGTGATCTTTGTTTTTACCAAGCAACACACCTGCACGTCTTGCATAGGAAAACGGCAAACGCTTTGCTGGTAACTCAACTAACACATCACTCGTTAATAGCTCATCCTGATTATGCGTTTTAGGATGAACCACATCTTGGTTTATCTCTTGAATCGCATTAGTCATCTTTACGCTCTTGTGCATTTTGTTTACGCAGAGACTCTTCATACGTAGGGGGAAGTACTAATTCGTCATTCCACTCAGGTAAAATAGGCGTATCAGTCATTGGCATTAACTCAATACCGTCTTCTTTTTGTTTAAACTGCTCACCACGAATAAAGTTATATTTATTAAAGCTTAACTTATTCATGCTTACACCATCACGAATAATGGTTGGGCGAATAAACACAATAAGATTACGCTTACGGCGCGTTGTATTTGTTGATCTAAACAAGTGGCCTAAAATAGGGATATCGCCTAATAACGGCACCTTAGAAACACTTTCTTGTACGTCTTCGTCAATTAAACCGCCAAGTACAACCATGCCGCCATCATCGGCCATAACTGTTGTTTTAATTGAACGCTTATTTACTGAAATATCAACCGCAGTTGCACCACTTACGCTCGATACTTCTTGCTCAATAGTAAGCTGTACTGCTGAACCATCATTAATCTGTGGCGTAACTACCAGTTTAATACCTACTTCTTGACGCTCAACTGTTTGAAATGGGTTAGCATTATTACTGCCTGTTTGTGAGCCTGTAATAATAGGCACTTCTTGACCGACTAAAATAGAGGCTTCTTCGTTATCCATTGTAGTAATAGAAGGGGTAGCCAAAATATTTGAATTTGTATCAGTGGCAACAGCCTGAATAATTGCGCCCCAATCATTTTTAACAACGCCCAGCGCTAAACCATTAATACCGCTTAGTAAGGAAGCTAATGGACCATAGTCACCTTCTGTTGTTTCCGTAAATGGCGTCACTGTACCTGACTCAGTTCCTATTATATTTTTAGTTACGGTTGTATCTTGTGCTTGCTCAGCAGCAACAGCTAATGAACCAACGGGGACCGTAGTCCCATTGTTAAACTGCAACATACCGCCTTGTTCAGAAATCCACTGCAGGCCTAAGTTAACCCCGTCGCCTTCCATTACTTCAATAATAATCGCTTCAACCAGTACTTGGGCACGGCGAATATCAAGGCGTTCAATTACCGATTCAAGTGATCGCATTGTGTCTGGCTGTGCGGTAATAATTAATGAGTTTGAGTCAGGGTGAGACTCTATACTGCTTTCATTATTGCTTCTGCTACGGGTCTTAGTAGTACCGCCTTGCGCATCATCAACAAGTGACTTACTAACACCTTGCAATACTTTGACCAAATCTTCAGCTTTAGCATAATTTAGGTAAAACACCTTAGTATTACCTTGGCTTTCTAGCTCACCATCTAAGCGCTTAATTAGTTCAATAGCACGTGTACGGGCTTGGCCTTCACCGCTTACAATAACGCTATTAGTTCGGCCATCAGCCACAACTTTTGGAATTAAAAATTCAGGCACACTGCCTTTACCGCTGTCTTTATAAATATTGTCTACCACAGAGACAACATCATCTGCCGTCGCATATTTTAGCTTAACGATGTCTACACGCTTGTCACCCGCTTGATCAACAGAGCGAATAATCTCAACTAAGCGATTAACCGATGCAGCATGACCTGTTAGCATCATTACGTTAGCCGCATTAAAGTTAGCAACGTGGCCACCATCTTTTTGATCGCTAAATTGACGAACTAGAGGACCAAGCTCCTGCACACTTACATTTTTAACACGTACAACACGCGTAATCATCATGTCGCCGCTAGCTTCACTACCTTCGTCAATAAGTGGCACATTTGATTTTTTAGCGTCTGAACTTTTTTCTACCTTAATTATGCCATTGTCCATTTCAACAGCTGAGTAGCCATAAACTTCCAATACATTTAAGAAGAACTGATAATAAAGTGCTTCGTCCATTAACTCATAGCTGCGAACATTTACTTTGCCGCGCACGTTAGGGTCAATAATCACTGTTTTATTAAGGTTTTTACCAACAATATTAATAAACTCGTTGATATCAGTTCCTTTAAAGTTAGCAGCATATTCAACAGCAGAAACAGACAAAGAAATACTTGCCGCCAAAAAAAGTGCTGCGTACTTAGCTAACCCTTTTTTAATTTTTTTGAGGTGTAGCACCTGAACCATCGTATTAAAACTCCAAAGCTAAATTATTGCAGACTAAATTGCACATCAATTTGTTCACCATCACGTTCTATAGTGATATTGGCATCTGTACTATTACGCAGCTCATTAATAGCTGACATAGCCTGTTTTAAATCTGTTAATTGATAGCCATTTATAGAAATGGCTAAATCGTTATTTTTTAAACCCATTTGCTTAAATAGCTCAGGCTCTTTACCTGGACTTAAGCGATATCCAATTAGCTCACCATCATTCATGGCTTGTGAAACACGTATATAGTCAAATAGCTTGCCCGGCTCTTCGAGTAACTCTTCACGTGTTTCTATAATTGCTTCTTTAACGTCCGGATCTGCAGTGGCATCTATTTGTAGATCACTTGGTTCTAATTTTTGCGGACCCATTTCAGAATCATCACGCGCAGCGAGTACTGGCATAGATACTTTTTTACTAAAATCGAGTCCATCAAGCATTAATGTTTCAAAGCGTCCATTAACACTCAAAATAATACGATCCGGCAATATTTGTGCAACTTCAGCACGCGTACCCGATACTACTTCATCAACAAGATAGCTTACTTGCTTACCTTGTGATTCAATAATTGCGATACCTGCTTTGTCATCGTTATTAACCGCTACGATACCGGTTAAATTGATACTTAAGCGCGTTTCTGGCGCATTATTTATTACCTGCGATTGCTTTGCAGTATTATTGTTGTTTGTTACAGTTTTTTTACCAAATAAAAATTGCTCAATAATATGCTGCGCTGAGTTGTTACTCGCACCAGATGACTGGTTAGCATAATGAGTAGGGGTAAGTAGAGTTACTGGTGGTTTTGGCCACAAAAGCCAAACAAGTTTTGATAATAAAAATGCAAGATAAACAACAACTAACAGTGTCACTAATGCACTTAACTTAGCATGCGGTAAACGAGTTAAAAATTGTTTTAGTTGTTGGATTTGCTGTTCCATAAATAGTGTTCTTATTTTAATTTACTGCGTTAGCGCGTACCCATAGTACCCTTTCATTTTTCTTTCAACAAGCACACTAATATTAAACTTTGTAAACAGATTAAATTAACTTTACATAACAGTACAAAAAGTAAACTGCCGTTGTAATACCTTCATCCTACGATGATTTCATGATAAATTTTAAGCTATAAAAACGTGGGGAAATGCCTTATGAGTAAAAAAAGTAATGCTAATACCAGCTCAGACCCTGTAGATGGGTTAAAAGTTCGATTAGATAAATGGTTATGGGCTGCGCGATTTTATAAAACTCGCGCAGTTGCACGCGAAATGGTGCAAGGCGGCAAAGTACATTATAATGGGCAACGTACAAAAGCGAGTAAAATAGTAGACGTTGGCGCAAAAGTAAAACTGGCTCAGGGCGTAGATGAAAAGCTGATAACTATACTCTCAGTGCTTGAAAAACGTCAAAGCGCCCCCATTGCACAGACCATGTATCAAGAATCTGATGCAAGTATTGCTAAACGCGAAGAAAACAGCATCGCACGCAAAAATAACAGCTTTTTTGCTCCTCATCCGGATAAAAAACCGGATAAAAAGCAAAGACGCGAACTTTTAAAAATGAAATCAAGTTAGGTATAGCCGCTCATGCAACAAGATTTACTTCACCGTTATTTATTCAACGAACTAGATGTTCGTGGCGAACTCGTACAAATCGAGAATGCTTATAATGAAATGATTGCCGACCATAATTACCCAGACCCTGTTAAAGCATTACTAGGTGAGTTACTTGTTGCAACCTGTTTATTAACCGCCACTTTAAAGTTTGAAGGTGAAATTGCAGTACAGCTTCAAGGTGATGGCCCAGTTAAATATGCAGTTATAAATGGTGATGATAAACAAAACATGCGTGGTATTGCACGCCTGCAAAGCGAAATTACGGGCACAACTGTAAAAGAGCTTATTGGTCAAGGCTATATGGTGATCACTATTACACCAAGTAAGGGTGAACGTTACCAAGGTATAGTTCCGCTAGAGCATGATACTCTGAGTGAATGTATCGAAAGTTACTTTGAGCAGTCAGAGCAATTAAAAACACGCCTTTGGTTTGCAACCGACACAACAGAAGGTAGCGCAAAAGCATGTGGTCTATTTTTACAAGTACTCCCAGTTGATAAACAAAAATCAATTGAAGACTTTGCACACCTAGAAGCATTAAGTAACACCATTAAAGATGAAGAACTATTACACCTTGATGCTAATACTGTCCTTACACGCCTTTATCACGAAGATAATCCTCGCGTATTTGAACCTCAAGCGATTAAATTCAAATGTGGTTGTAGCCGTGATAAAACAATTACTGCACTTGTTAATATTGGACAAGAAGAACTACTCAAAGACGTAGCTGAGAAAGGGTCTGTTAATATTAACTGTCATTACTGTTTAAAAGAGTATGTTTTTAACGAACAAGATATAAAAAGCATTTTCAACTAAATGTTCAGCTTCATCTATATATAGTAATTAAAGCCGCAAAATATGCGGTTTTATATTATAAAAAGATGATACCGGTGTCATCTTTTCTGCTAATTTCATGACACCGGTATCATTGAAATTATTCATGTTTTTTCTTAAATATATGTGTTTTTAGAGGCTTTACGGGCTCGAATATCTTAAAACCTTCTGTTACTATAATTTCAGTTTAAGGGCACTGATAACCCCAGAGCTATCCGTTCAAACTCTCACACATAGTTAGGTATAAACATGACTACAGGCGCTACACGTTTTGTCGATTTAACCGCAGCTGAACTTGTCGAGCATGCGATCCGCCGTGGCGAAGGTACTTTAGCCGCAAATGGTGCTTTTGTTGCAATTACAGGAAAACGAACTGGTCGTTCACCAAAAGATCGTTTTATTGTTCAAGAAGCGACAACTCAAAATGATATTCAATGGGGCAACGTTAATCGTCCATTTGATGCAGACAAATTTGACGCATTATGGGCTCGCGTAGAATCACATGTTCAAAGTAATGACCACTTCACCTCTCACCTAGAAGTTGGCGCAGACCCTGAGCATTATCTACCTGTAGTTGTAACTACAGAAACAGCGTGGCACCATATTTTTGCCAAAAACATGTTTATCGAACCGCAGAACTATAACGCTTCAAACTTACCACAATGGCAAGTAATGAACGTTCCTTCGTTTGTATGTGAGCCAGAACGTGATGGCACAAATAGCGATGGCACCGTCATTATTAACTTTGCACAGCGTAAAGTATTACTAGCAGGTATGCGTTACGCCGGTGAAATGAAAAAATCGATGTTTTCTGTACAAAACTTCCTACTACCAGCAAAAGGTGTATTACCAATGCACTGTTCTGCTAATGTTGGTGAAGCAGGCGATACAGCATTATTCTTCGGTTTATCTGGTACGGGTAAAACAACACTTTCAGCAGACCCTACTCGCTTTCTAATTGGTGATGACGAGCACGGCTGGGCACCTGGAAGCGTGTTTAATATTGAAGGCGGTTGTTATGCTAAATGTATCGATCTGTCACAAAAGAATGAACCTGTAATTTGGAATGCTATTCGCTTTGGCACTATTTTAGAAAATGTAGTGTTAGATGAAAAAGGCGTTCCAGATTTTAACGATACTAGCCTTACTCAAAATAGCCGTGCAGCATATCCACTTGAACACGTTGAAAAACGTAAAGTAGAAAACCGCGCAGGCGAACCTAAGGCTGTTGTATTTTTAACTTGTGATGTAAGCGGTGTATTACCACCCGTCTCTATACTTAGCGAAGAAGCTGCTGCTTTTCACTTTTTAAGTGGATACACAGCAAAAGTTGGTTCTACTGAGATTGGTTCAACTAGCGATATTGAATCAACATTTTCGACATGTTTTGGCGCACCATTCTTCCCACGCCCTGCTGGTGTTTACGCTGAGCTTCTTATGAAGCGTGTACGCGAGTTTGGCGCTAAGGTGTACCTTGTGAATACAGGTTGGACTGGCGGCCCTTACGGCACAGGTAAACGTTTTGATATCCCGACTACTCGCGCAGTAATTGATGCAATCGTATCTGGTAAATTAGCGGGTGTTGAAACTCAGCACATTGATGTTTTAAACCTAGATGTACCGGTAGCAGTTCCAGGTGTAGATACTAACTTACTTAATCCTATTAATACGTGGGAAGATAAAGCTAAGTACAATGAATATGCAGCAAAACTTGCCGCAGACTTCACTGAAAACTTTGCTAAGTATGACGTATCAGACGATATAAAAAATGCAGGACCTAAAGCTTAAATAAGCTTCAAGCTTGTATTTTAACGCCAGCCAAGAGCTGGCGTTTTACTTTCTAAATACCTAATTTAATAAGTGCGACAAAATGCCGCACAACTCATATCAAAAAAACATATAATATACCGCGTAATTAATCCTTCCTTAATGCCCAATAAACCTGCATTACTCATTACGGCTATTTAATTAATGACACTAAAGCTTTCATGGCAAAAAATATTCAGGCGGTTACATTTATACTTAGGTCTATCGGTAGGTGTTTTACTTACTATTATTAGCCTTTCTGGCTCCGTATTAGTTTATTACCCACAAATAGACTCACTGTTAAATCCAATTAATGACACTACCACTAATACAAAACCACCTAATTGGGATCAAGCATACAATATGCTAAGAGCAAATTTCCCTACAAAACAAGGGCCATGGCGATTAGAAAACACAGGTGTGAACTCAGTAATTCCCGCGCGATACTACAATCCAATAGAAACAACAGATAAAGGTTTCGCGCCCTTAATGGTATGGCTATCTAGCAGTAGCGATGAAGCAATACGTAAAGACTATTGGGGAGAATACTTAATAACTTGGATGTACAACTTACATTTTTCATTACTAACAGGAACAACAGGCACACTTGTTGTTGGCTATATAGGTTTAGCCTCAATAGTTCTTCTTATTTCTGGATTCTTTGCTTGGCTTCCAAAGTATGGCCAGTGGGTAAAGTCACTAAAATTTAAATCTCGTAGCACTAAAATAGGTTTGCTATACGACTGGCATAAACTAATTGGTTTAACCTTCTGCATACCGCTACTAGCTTTAACTGTTACAGGTGTTATGCTCGCTATTCCAAAACAAACAGATCCTATATTAACCGCTCTAGTTAGCGATATAAACTCCCCACCAAAAACACAAATTCAACCGAGCAAACAAACCAATATTCCTTTATCACAAGCGGTATTAATAGCTGAAAAAGCATTACCGAGTGCGCGTTTAGCTTGGATTGAAACACCCTCAAACTTAAATGCTATTTACAGATTTAGATTTCAAACTGTAGACGATCCTTCGTATCGCTTTCCACATAGCTATATAGAGGTTAATGCACTTACAGGAAAGTTAGAGAGCGTGTTTAATATAGATAAGCAAAGTACGGCTAGTAAAATAAAAAACTGGATACACCCTCTACATGACGGCAGCATTGGCGGTAACATTTTAAAAGTCATTTGGGTGCTGAGTGGCTTTGGATCTGCTGCATTGTTCTTTATTGGCGTATATAGGTGGTTAGTTAGAACCAAGAGAATATAAAAATAAAATAAACTTTACGCCAATCTCCCTAGTTAAATGATCTATTTGAGGACAAAGATTTCTTTATTTCGTTGTTCTCGCCAATTACTCCTAAGTTGCTCAACCTTCTGTATCCATGCAGTCGTATATCAGAAATTTCTAACGCAATTAACGTCAAGTTCAATCCACCAAATTGATTAGGTATTATTGCCGATTAGTATAATTATCAGGTATGTGTATTTATTCTGCACGCGCTAAAACTACAGTTAGTTACAGATGTAATGCGGTAAATCACTTAGGTAAACTTAGCGCACAATAGTGCCCCCCAATTAATTGCTTACTAGTGTCTGTAAATAAGGCTATATACCTAATGGGAATGTCTAATAGGCTACTGAATAGTTAAAGCAAGGCTCTTTACAATGTGAAGCCTGCGTAATGTCACGATACCCACAGCGGTGGAGAGTCACGTAGTAAATGCTACTTTATTGGCCGAATGGGGTATTGAGGGCTTTTGTTGTGATTCTAACGTCGGGAGTCGCTGCGCTCGCCCGACCTACGTGATGGGTGTTGATGTGAGTGTGTATTAATTGCGCGCATTTACTTTTCTGCAGACGTAAAAAAGCCCGAATCGTTAGATTCGGGCTTTCTACAATTTGAAGCCTGGTAATGTCCTACT
>NZ_JADYXH010000031.1:0-33859 GCF_015864395.1 Pseudoalteromonas sp. SWYJZ12 | reverse complement strand
CAAAAGTAGGACCGTTCGAATTTCAAAAACTCGGTACACCATTAAGTCAAAGCATGCTTAACTGAATGGTGTTAGCCCAAGAGCGACTTTTAATATTTACCATATTTGAACTATGAGCGCTTAAATGCAATTTCACCGTCGATATGAATATCACGCTGCGGAAAAGCAATCACTACATCATGCTTTTCAAATACAGCGTAAATACTAAAACGAATATCACTGCGTACTTTTCTAAGCATGGTTTCAGACTCGGCGCACACCCAAAAAATAGCGTTAAATACGAGCGAGCTATCTGCAAAGTCATCAAATAACACCGATGACTTTGGATTAGCCAATATTGCTTCATAATCATCAAGCACTTGCTGAATAAGCTTTTTAACCAGTATCACGTCTGATCCATACGCAACGCCTACACTGACCGATGAGCGTGCATTGCCATCTATTAGCGTCCAGTTTGTTACTGTATTTTCGAGCAATTGAGAATTAGGAATAAGCATATGTACGCCGTCATTTCGGCGAATACGCGTTGAGCGAGTATTAATTGTTTCTACCACGCCTTTTGCATTGCCTACCTCTAAAAAGTCACCAATACGTATTGGGCGTTCCCACATTAGTATCCAGCCACTAATAAAGTTATTAATAATATTTTGAGCACCAAAGCCTACACCAATGGCTATTGCACCTGAAACAAAAGCAAACGCAGTAAGCGGTATGCTTAATACTTCTAAAGATGTAAAAATTAAAATAGCGATACTTAAAATAAAGTAGATACGTGTAAATAAATGCACGGCATCTTGGCTTAACTTTTTTGCCAATAATGTTTTTGTTATTAGCTTGCCAATACGCGTCACAATAAACCAAATAGCGAAAAGTATTAAAGGCACTTTAATAATTTTTGCTACGGTAATGTGTACATCGCTGTAACTAAATACAACAAAGGCAAGAATTTGGTTTATGTGTTCTAAGGTCATTTATTTTCCAAAACAAGCAAAGGAGCGCTTTAAATTTAAATCGCTATAAAGTGAAAGCGGTTCAGTGTTGGGTAAGTTTAGCAGTCATAATATAACTAAAACGCCAAGTTAATAAGTTCAATATACTTTTTATGAACAATTTATTAACTCTTTATTGCACCGAGTGCTATATAAATAGTGTACAAGCACTGGAGATCACATATGACACAACTTACTTTAAATCAAAGACTCGCTACTTTGCAGCCGCAGGTAGACTTACATTTATTTGAAAGCAGCCTAGATTACCGAAATAAAATTTTGTGCCTTCTTGCAGAACAAGAGCAAACACTGGCATCTATCAACAAAGAGTTTGGCCAACAACAACCTAACAACTTTGGCTCTGAGAGAAAATTTGTACTTGGATATAACTAAGCAATTATGACTCAACGACTTATTAAGTAGCTCAGGTGTTTACTTTTAGAGCTACTTTTACCTCCCTTAAAGCTAAATATTAGCTAATTTGCGTTCAAATCCCCCTTAATACCGATAAACTTTATTGTATAAACGCCAAAATTTGATAAGTTAACTAGGTTTTTCGACTCGCAAAGCCTATTCCGGCTAATCTTTCTATGGAGTTATTATGCGTAAAACCCTGATCGCCACTACTATTGCTAGTGCCTTAATATTATCGGCCTGTTCATCTAACGATACACAAAACATGGCAAAAGAAGGCGCAGCACAAGTGCAAGACATGAACGCAAACAATGTTTTATTTAAGCCAAGCCCATTGCAATATATGGCACCAGAGTTTGATAAATTTGGTACAAAAGACTACGAAGCTGCATTCGATGCAGGTATCGCACAGCACACGGCACAAGTACAAGCCATTGCTAACAACCCTGCTCCAGCAACATTTGAAAACACATTAGTTAAAATGGAATTGTCAGGGGAGCTATTAAATCGCGTATCGGCTGCTTTTTATAACTTATCTGGTTTAATTTCAGATGCTGAATACCAGCGTATTGATGAAAAAATGGCGCCTGTATTATCTGCTCACTCAGATGATATTTACTTAAACGGTGAATTATTTAAGCGCGTACAAACAATTTACGACAATCAAGATAAATTAAACGCAGAAGATAAACGCCTAGTTGATTTTTACTACAAGCAGTTTGTAAAAGCAGGTGCTAAATTAAACGACGCTGAAAAAGCTAAAATGCGTGAAATTAACTCAGAGCTAGCTCAGCTATCTACTGCGTTTTCACAAAACATTTTAAAATCGTTTAAAGAAGACGTTATTGTAGTTACAGATAAAAGTGAATTAGCAGGTCTTTCTGAAGGCGAAATTGCAGGCCTTGCAGCTTCAGCTAAAAAAGCGGGCAAAGACGGCTACATGATCACTTTGGTAAATACAACGCAACAACCAATTTTAAGTAGCCTTGAAAACCGCGACCTACGTGAGCGAATTTTTAAAGCCTCTGCAAACCGTGCAGCAAAAACTAACGGCCCTATTATTATTAAAGAAACCAACCTACGCGCTCAAAAAGCAGAGCTTTTAGGCTACAAAGATTGGGCTTCTTATGTAATGACGTCGCGTATGGCGCAAACAACTGAAAACGTTTACGGCATCCTTGATGACCTAGCACCTAAAGCAGTTGAAAAAGCAAAGATTGAAGCAGCCGCTATTCAAAAAGTGATTAACGATTCAGGCGAAAGCTTTGAGCTTAAACCATGGGATTGGACTTTTTATGCTGAAAAAGTACGTGCAGAAAAGTACAACTTAGACCCAGCACTTGTTAAACCATACTTTGAAATGCAATCGGTTATTCACGATGGCTTATTCTTTGCAATGAACAAACTGTACGGTATTACGTTTAAAGAACGTAAAGATCTTCCTGTTTATCATGAAGATGTAACCGTATACGAAGTATTTAACGCTGATGGCAGCGCTATTGGTTTATTTTACTTAGACCCATATGCACGTGAAGGCAAACGTGGCGGCGCATGGATGAGTGCATACGTTAGCGAAAGCGGCTTAAAAGGCACCAAACCTGTTATTTACAATGCGCAGAACATTCCAAAACCTGCTGCAGGCGAGCCTACGCTAATGACATTTGATGAAGTGTCTACTATGTTCCATGAATTTGGTCATGCTGCTCACGGTTTATTCTCAGATGTTAAATACCCAAGCCTAGCGGGTACTGCAACGGCGCGTGACTTTGTTGAATTTCCGTCACAAGCAAATGAAGATTGGATGATTGAACCAACAGTACTTGCAAACTATGCTAAGCATTACAAAACAGGTGAGCCAATTCCACAAGCTTTACTTGATAAAGTACTTGAATCGCAAAAATTCAACCAAGGCTATGGCACTACTGAATACTTAGCCGCTGCACTACTTGATATGGAATGGCATTCATTTGGTTCTGATAAAAAAGTAGCTGACGTTCAAAAGTTTGAGCAAGACGCGCTAGAAAAACACGGTATTGCTTACTACCCTGTTCCACCACGTTACAAATCAAACTTTTTTAGCCACACATTTGCAGGTGGTTATTCAGCTGGTTACTACGCGTACCTTTGGACTGAAGTGTTTGCAGCAGATGCCTTTGCACATATGGAAAATAACGGCGGCTTAACACGTAAAAATGGTGATAAGTTCCGTAAAGAAATCCTATCAAAAGGTAACAGCCGCGACTTAATGCAAAGCTACATTGAGTTTAGAGGTCAAAAACCAACTACCGACGCACTACTTAAGCGCCGTGGTTTAGTTGAATAGTTAATAACTTAGTTTATTAATTATTGCTTTATAAAAGCCCGCTTGCGGGCTTTTATTGTTTATACATTAATTTATAACAGATAAACTGCTGCCATTAATTATTTAAAGACGACGGCTATGCGGTACTTATTTGCAGTAACTTTACTTTGGGCATTTTCATTTAGTTTAATTGGCGTGTATTTAGCAGGTCAGGTTGATGCATGGTTTAGTGTGTTAATTCGCATAGCACTAGCAACTATCGTATTTTTACCATTTTTAAAGTTTAAACAAACACCTAAACCTTTAGCCTTAAAGCTCATGCTGATTGGCGCTATACAACTTGGTGTTATGTATAGCTTTTACTACCACTCCTTTTTATTTTTAAGCGTCCCCGAAGTACTGTTATTTACCGTAATGACCCCTATTTACATTACTTTATTAAACGACGCGCTTGAAAAAAAATTCAATCCACGGTTTTTTATAGTTGCACTTATTGCTGTTTTTGGCGCAGTTGCAATTCGTTATGAGGACTTAAACAACAACTTTTTAATCGGCTTATTACTCGTACAAGCTGCCAATATTTGTTTTGCAACAGGGCAAGTTACTTACAAACGATTAATGACGAGTAATACTCTTGACGATAAAGCGATATTTGGTTGGTTTTTTATTGGGGCGTTAATTGTTGCTATTGTATGCTACGTTTTATTTGGTGATGCAAGCAAACTCCCAAGTACATCTACCCAGTGGGGCGTGCTTATTTATTTAGGTATTATTGCCTCTGGTCTTGGCTATTTTGCATGGAATAAAGGCGCAACGCTTGTAAATGTAGGTGCCTTGGCAGTTATGAATAACCTTCTCATTCCGGCTGGTATTATTATTAATGTACTTATTTGGAACCGAGACGCTGACATAGTCAGGTTAAGTATTGGAGCTGGCATAATGTTAGGCGCCTTGTTAGTGAATCAAGTTATTAATAAAAAAGTAAATTAATACGTTTGTAGCTAAATTGTCATTAATAATCATTAAGGTAGTACAAATTTACTTTTTAAGGATAAACAATGAAACGTATTACCTTACTTACAAGCTGTATATTGTTAGCCACACTTGCTGGCTGCGACGACGATGTAGAAATAGTAGAAAAAGAAGTGGTTGTTACCAGCACAGAAGTTGAGATTGTTGAAGTGCCTACGCCTATTATTGTAGAGGTACCAAGTGGTGATGCGCCAGATATTCAACTAGGCACTCGTCCTTATTATTTAGTAGATGATATGAGCGACAGCGCTTTAAAAACACAACTAGAATCTTGTAGTGAAGGTCCTTTTTACCGTACCGACTTTTCTATTGGTCATCGCGGTGCATCAATGCAATACCCTGAGCATACTAAAGAAGCTTACATTGCTGCAGCCAGAATGGGCGCAGGCATTGTTGAATGCGATGTTACATTTACAAACGATAAAGAACTAGTATGTCGTCACTCTCAATGCGACTTACACACCACAACTAATATTTTAGCCATTCCTGAGCTTGCAGCTAAATGCAGTGTGCCATTTACACCCGCAGACCCTACTAATGGTATTGCTGCGTCAGCTAAATGCTGTACCAGTGATATAAGCTTAGCGGAATTTTTAACCCTTGAAGGTAAAATGGATGGTGCAAACACCAATGCAACTACCGTTGCCGATTACATGGATGGTACACCAAATTGGCGCACTGATTTATATGCCACCAACGGCACATTAATGACCCATAAACAAAGCATTGCACTGTTTAATGGGATGGGGGTGAAAATGACCCCAGAACTTAAATCGCCACAAGTAAGCATGCCATTTGATGGAATGACGCAAGAGCAATATGCGCAAAAAATGCTAGACGAGTACACACAAATGGGCGTGCCAGCCTCAAAAGTTTATCCGCAATCGTTTAACCTTGAAGACGTAAAATACTGGATTAACACTAACCCTGACTTTGCAGATAACAGCGTATACCTAGATGGTCGCGACAGTGAAGCCGGATTTGATCCAAGTAACCCACAAACATGGCAACCTGGTATGGATGAACTTGTGGCTGACGGCGTTAAAATTTTAGCCCCTCCAATTTGGATGATGCTAACAATAGATAACGAAAATAATATCGTGCCATCACAATACGCAATTGACGCAAAAGCAGCAGGTTTAGAGCTTATTGCATGGAGCCTTGAGCGCTCAGGTCCGCTTAATGAAGGTGGTGGTTATTACTATCAATCAATTGCTGATGTTATAGATAACGATGGCGATATGATGACGGTCGTTGATGTGCTCGCACAAGACGTGGGGGTAATGGCTATATTTTCAGATTGGCCGGCTACCGTAAGTTATTACGCTAGTTGTAATAAAATGCCTGCAAGTATTTAAATACTCGACAACAAAAGTCGTTTATTTTATCGCGCTCAGTTACCATATCATTATATATAATTTTATTTAACTGAGCGCTTTTATGATAATTCAACAACATAACGCAGACTTGCCAACACCTACAGGTTTAATGCGAACAACCATCTATCGCCCTCAGGCGCAAGGGCAATTCCCTGCTATCATTTTTTATTCTGAAATATTTCAGCAAACTGCACCTATTGCACGCAGCGCAGCTATTTTAGCAAGCCATGGCTTTGTGGTATTAGTACCGGAAGTGTTTCACGAGTTAAATACTATGGGCACTGTGCTTGCTTACGACGATGCAGGTAAAGACAAAGGCAATGCCGACAAGTGGGCAAAACCACTTGAGCATCATGATAGCGACACGCAAGCCATGATCGACTTTATAAAGCAGCAACATTACTGCACAGGTACAGTAGGCGCAATGGGCGTATGTATTGGCGGTCACTTAGCTTACAGAGCGGCGCTTAATTCTGAAATTAAAGCGGCTTTTTGCTTATATGCTACCGATATTCACAGCAACACATTACCGGCAAAATCAGGTAATAACTCATTTGAACGCATGGCTGATATACAAGGCGAAATTCACTTTATATGGGGTAAACAAGACCCGCATGTACCAAAGGAAGGCCGTGCTAAAATATACCAGCAATGCGTAAGTACGGATATTAATTACCAATGGCAAGAAGTTAATGCCCAACATGCCTTCATGCGTGATGAAGGTGAGCGATACGATGCAGCCCTTGCAATTAATATGTATCAACAAGCGGTTGCATTATTTAGCCGTACTTTATAAGTGTTTTATAAATGCTTTAAAAGCGAAAATAATTAAACGCTTTTCAGCATACCCAAGGCGGTATGCTGTTTTACAAAATACGCTTTTAAGTAATCAATAAATAACCGTAGCTTTTTAGAACCCGCAGCTCCTGGCGGAAATACCCCGTACAGTTCAATATCTTTGCTTTTATAATCATCTAATATTATTTCAAGTAGCCCAGCTTGTACTTTAGGCCACGCATCGTAAAGCGGAATACGCCCAATTCCATGCCCCGCTTCTACAAAGGCAGTACGTGCAGCTGCGTTATTAGTACTTAAGGCGCCTTGCATTGCAATGTCGTGTTTTTTGCCATCTTTTGAAAGTGTTAACGTTTTACTTCCTAGCTGATAAACCACCCATTGATGATCTGCCAATTCTAAAGGTGTTTTAGGTTTACCAAAATGTGTAAAGTAATCCGGCGCGCCACAAATACAAGTGCTCATCGTAGTCAGCTTGGTTGCTTGCAAGTTGGAGTCACTCAGTGCCACACCCCTAATTGCAAAATCGAACCCATTTTTAATAATATCAACCACATCGTCAGTAAGCTGTAAGTCTATTTTAATTTTAGGGTATTGGCGCTTAAACGTATTTATTGCGGGCACAATTAGCTGCATTCCCACATTCACAGGGCAGCTAATTTTAAGTAAACCTTGTGGCTCACTCTTTATATTTTCTATTTGCTGATTAGCTGCATTAGCTTGTTCGGTAATTATTCTACAACGCTCATAATAAGCAATACCCGCTTCAGTCAGCGCCATTGTGCGAGTTGAGCGATTTAATAAAGTGACTTCAAGCTGGGTTTCTAACTTTTTTAAATGATAACTTGCTACGGCTCGCGTAAGTCCTAACTGTTTAGCGGCAGCGGTTAAGCTGCCCTGCTCTACAATTTGCGCAAATACAACCATGCTCTTTAACTGCTCAAACGACACCTTCATATGTGCTCCGTAGCGTGTTTTAAATTCAACCCTTCTATTGTATCAATTATTAAACCAATAAAGTTAAATTTATCATCGTTGTTTAAAGCTCTGTTAGTGCATATAGTAATTGGTAAGCAAGATAAACTAATTTAAATCATCAGAAGGAATATATTCAATGTCTAAAAAAATACTTATGGTTCTTACATCTCACGCAGAACTTGGTAACACTGGCGAAAAAACAGGTTTTTGGGTAGAAGAATTTGCAGCCCCTTATTATGCATTTGTTGATGCAGGCGTTGAAGTAACATTAGCGTCTCCAGCTGGCGGTCAACCACCCATTGATCCGACAAGTACACTTTCTGATTTTCAAACAGATGCAACTAAACGTTACGACGCCGATAGCGCAGCACAAACACTTATGGCAAACACTAAAGTGTTGAGTGAAGTAAAATCTAGCGATTTTGACGCTGTATTTTACCCAGGCGGTCACGGTCCATTATGGGACCTAGTTGACAACACAGATTCAATTTCGCTTATCGAAAGCTTTATTAAAGAGCAAAAGCCTGTTGCTGCGGTATGTCATGCAAGTGCTGCATTTTTAAATGTTAAAGATGCTGATGGCAATGCATTAGTAGCGGGTAAAAAAGTAACTGGTTTTACTAACTCTGAAGAAGCTGCAGTGCAACTTACCGATATCGTGCCATTTTTAGTTGAAGACGAGCTAATTAAAAAAGGTGGCGATTATCAAAAAACTGACGACTGGGGTGTATTAGCACTAGAAGACGGTTTAGTAATTACCGGCCAAAACCCAGCAAGCTCTGAACTAGCTGCAAAAAAACTATTAACTAAATTAGGTTAATAGTGAGTAATAATTAAAATTAAGCACAGCATTTTATGCTGTGCTTTTTTAATTGCTTTTCATTAGCAAATACAATTCCTATACTGGCAACTCTTAAAGTCAATTAGGGCGATTATATGGCAACCAAGCCAACCACACTGTCATTACTAACGAGTACCCGTTTCGCAATATTTAGTATTGTTGTTATTTGCTTCGTACTACAGGTGATCAATAGTCTACCTGGCATAAATCTTAATGGTTTAGGCATATATCCACGCAGTATCCAAGGATTAATTGGCATACTATGCGCACCTTTTTTACATGGTAGCTGGTGGCACTTTGCCAGTAATATGATCCCATTTGTAGTATTAAGCTGGCTAATTTGCCAGTACAGCGTAAAACGTTTTTATAACGTATTTATTTTTACCGCTCTAGTCGGTGGACTCTTAGTTTGGGCATTTGGGCGCAGTAACATACATGTTGGTTTAAGCGGTGTTATATATGGTTTATGGGGCTTTATTCTATGCTACGGCTTAGTAAGACGCTCATTAAAATCAATTATAATTGCAGTTGTAGTGGCTATACTTTATAGCGGTTTTATATGGGGTGTTTTACCTCAGCGCTATCATGTATCGTTTGAAAGCCATTTATTTGGAGCGCTAAGCGGGTTGTTTTTAGGTTATAGATTAGCAAAAGCCGATAAATTAAAAGGTCGGTAAATTAAGTATTAGGGGCTTTAATTAATTTTTTATGGCCACATTTACCATATATGTATTTCATCTAACAGAGGTTATTTATGAGTGATAAAAACGAATACACGCCACCAAAAGTATGGACGTGGGAAAGTGAAAGTGGCGGTAAGTTTGCCAGCATTAACCGCCCAATCGCAGGCGCGACTCATGACAAAACTCTACCTATTGGTGAGCACGCATTTCAGCTTTATTCTCTTGCGACACCTAATGGCCAAAAAGCTACAATCATGTTTGAAGAGCTTTTACAGCTTGGTTGCACCGATGCAGACTATGACGCATATTTAATAAACATAGGTGATGGCGATCAGTTTGGATCTGACTTTGTTGATATTAATCCAAACTCAAAAATCCCAGCGCTAATGGATCATTCAACCACGCCGCCTACTCGCATCTTTGAATCAGGTTCTATTTTACAGTATTTGGCTGAAAAATTTGATGTACTTATACCTAAAGATCTAAAAGCTAAAACAGAGTGTCGTAACTGGCTATTTTGGCAAATGGGCTCAGCGCCTTACTTAGGTGGCGGATTTGGTCATTTTTATAGCTACGCACCAAGTAAAATGCAATACCCTATTGACCGTTTTACCATGGAAACTAAACGCCAGCTTGACGTGTTAAATCGCCATTTAAGCGAAAATGAATACATGGCAGGTGATGAATACTCAATTGCCGATATTGCAATTTGGCCGTGGTACGGATCGTTAGTGCTTGGAGCTTTATATGATGCAGCAGAGTTTTTAGATGTTGCCTCATACACTCACGTTGTACGCTGGGCTACACAAATATCAGAACGCCCTGCTGTAAAACGCGGTCGTCGCGTAAATCGCACATGGGGTCCTGAAGAAGAGCAAATGGCAGAGCGCCATAACGATAGTGATTTCGAAGGTTAAATCTATAGAACAGCAAGTAAAGTCGTTAACACTTTAACCTGCTTGATAATTTTAAGGCTCAAAATAAATATTTATTTTGGGCCTTTTTACTGCGCTAACTTTTTTTTTTGCTTTCATAAACTATATTTATTCCTATACTCAGGATTAGAGCCTAACTAATCGATGTTTAATACGCTTTTGTTCATCTGAAATATCTGGTGTATTTCTTAAACGTTTCTCCATCGCTAGTTGGAGTGACTTTTGTATAAGGTTTTACTTAGTGCCATATAAAAATCTAAATAGTGAAGAACGCAGAGAATCCGTTAAAATTTTATACTCCAATGCCATCTCTGGCATTGCCATTTCGATTGTAGTCAGTTTTATATTAGTGTTTGCTTTTGATTTAAATAACCAGAAAATATCCTACGAAAAAAGTATTTGGCTAAGCATTATGGTTGTCTTATTAGCAGCTCGCGCTATTGATGTAATGTGGTTTTATAAAACCAAAAAGGATAGCCCGTTATTTAATGCTGACACATACTCAAAAAGATTTTCAACCGGGTGTATTTTAACTGCGCTATCGTGGTGTGGGTATGCACTTTGGTTTCATAGCACCTCATCAGCAATAGAAACTACAACTACTATTGCTATTTTATCTGCCTTTGCAGGAGGCTCTGCAAATCTGCTTTCAGGAAGTCGAGTAACCGCTGTACTCTATAGCATTATTTTACTGGCGCCCTACTCTTTTTTATTAACCTTTTCTAACGAAAACTACAACTCTGTCCTCGGTATTTTAGGCCTAGCATTTACTACTATTATGGTGGCTTCATCGTACAAATCAGCCACATTTACACACAGCGCAATAAAGCTCAAAAACCAAAACAGAGAGCTGCTTAACGAAATGGAAAACAAGGTTGAGCAACGCACAGAAGAAATTTACCGTTTATCGAATACCGATCCACTTACAAATCTATTAAACCGAACCGCATTTTTAAAAAATGCAAACAGACAACTAGCAGACAACCCTCAAGAACCCTTTGCTTTATTATTCGTAGATTTAGATGGATTTAAACAAATAAATGATTCGTTGGGTCATAAAGTAGGCGATAAAGTATTAAAAGAAATAGCACGAAGAATTAGTAATGTATGCAATCAACAGCTTTTTAAATGCCGATGGGGCGGGGATGAGTTTTTAATTTTAGCAACGTATCAAAAACAAGCTGAGCTTATCGAGTTTGCAGATAAAGTACTTCAAAGCATTGGTGCCGAGCATGAAACATATAAATATCAAAAATGGGTATCTGCAACTATTGGTATTGCCATGTATCCTGAGCACGGGAGTGATTTTAATACTTTAATTCGCTCTGCTGATACTGCAATGTATCACCAAAAACGCATGGCTAAAGGTAATATCAATATTTATAACGATTCTCTCAAATTAAAACAAGAAAGAGAGTACCTGTTGAGTCAACGCCTAGCCAGTGCCATAGAAGAAAACAGCTTAAGGCTAGTATTTCAACCAATTGTAGAGAGCAAAACATCAAAAGTAACCTCTTTCGAATCATTATTACGCTGGCAACTAGACGGTGAAAATATTTTCCCTGATGAGTTTATAACTATTGCCGAGCAATACGGTTTAATAACCCAAATGGGCCTCTGGGTCATAGAACAAGCATGTATACAAGCAAATAAATTCAACCATTTACCGACAAAAATTGCAGTAAGCGTGAACGTATCGGTAATACAATTACAAGATCCAAATTTTGTAACTAAGGTATTAAAAATAGTAAACAATCACCAAGTAGAGCCTAAAGATCTGCATATAGAAATTACCGAATCAGTATTTGCCGAAGATAAACTCACATTTTTGACAGCCGTGAAAGCACTACAAAAACAAGGCTTTTGTATTTCAATTGATGATTTTGGAACTGGCTACTCATCACTATCAAGCATGCTTGATATTGGTGTAGATATAGTAAAAATAGACAGAAGTTTTATTCAAAATATGGATAAAAGAGGGTTAAGTATTATTCATGCAATTGTACAAATGGCCTCATCTTTAGATTTTACTGTTGTTGCCGAAGGCGTTGAAACTATTGAACAAGCAAACACGCTTACTAATATTGGTGTATCTCACCTGCAAGGTTATTACTTTTCAAAACCGATGGAAGTAGATTTTGTAGATGCTTATTTAAATGAGCAAAATAAGCTGTGCCGTTGATAACTAAAACCCGCTAAAAGCGCTTAACTGCCATATGAGTTTTGCACTACCTTTTTTATTAGGGCTTGTTTATCTTTCGAGGTTAAATTTGCAGCAGGCTGTTTGGTATTTAGGCAATGCAGAGCCTATGTAGTGTGGTTATTAACCATACATAGTTGATAACGTAGCATAAATGCCAAAAATGCGCTGCCCGAAGGGTTCTGCCTAGGGGAGATTGACTCTTTGTTACTAGGTTACAAACCTCGCGCCGCGATTAAATCTTCCTTGGGTTGAAAAAATTTCAATCCTGAAAGGTCAACAAGTCCTTCTTAAAACATAATCTTACAATTACTTACACCCAGTACATAGTTATTAGCGTAGGCTAAATATAAACCAACTTACATAAGTGTATTACGTTTAAATTTACGCTAATTAGCAAACCGCCAGCGCTGGACCCTACGTTAAGTTGTGCGCTGATGTTGCTTATATAAGTGAATAATAAAAATGTAACGATACAACTAAATATAAAAAAGGGATTTGCATGATAAAACCACTTTGCTATTCACTCATCACTTTACTTACCCCCATTAGCGCTATAGCTCAAACAATGGCAATAAAAACAACGGATGAATTAGTATCAACCGATTCAGAGATTTTATTTGCATATAATAAAGAATCAAAACAATTAGAAGCCATCAATTTACTCACATCACTAAGTAGTGAACTTGCTTTACCAAAAAATGCCATCGGGTTTGATGTGGCTACACTTGCTAACATTACCGATAAACAAGCACTCGTACTAACAAGTGATGGCGTATACAAAGCCCATGCTGGTAAACCAACACTATTGTTTAATTATGAGTCGGTTCTAAATCAATTAAAAATAGATAAATTTGAAAAAGTAGACTTTGTCTTCGATGCCAACAACGACGGTCTAAGCGATATTTTCATTCCTGGGTTAGCAAGCAGTACTTTATACATTCAAAATAAAGATGGCAGCTTTAAGCCTAACAAATTTAAACAAACACCTATGTATGAAGGCAGCTTTTCAGGAAAAGGGCTTTCTCTAGAAGTTAATATTAACAATAAACCCGTTGTTATTGATTTTAACCACGACGGGTTAAGCGACTTGGTTTTTTCAAATGACTTTGGAGCAGATGTACTACTTGCTAATTCAGAAGGCTTTGAGCAAAAGCTCACCTCAATTGATTTTAACATCGAATTAGGCGAGCTAAGCAATGGCGAAACTCGCAAAATAAAGCAAATTATTGATATTAATAACGACGGATTTCTAGATTTTACAACTAGACAGTTTAAGCCAACGCAAGGTATGGATTCGTTAGATATAAAAATAGCACATACTTTGTACCTAGGAAGTGCTAAAGGCTTTAGTAATACGCCCATTACCTTATTTGAAACACAAGGCCCTAGTGAGTTATTGCTCAAAACTGATTTTAATAATGATGGCTTAATTGATTTACAAAAAATGGATTTAGATATTGGCTTAGGTACTATTGCGTCTATGGCATTGGGCGGTGGCAGTACTGATGTAGATGTAGAAATGAACATTTATAAGCAGCAACCCGACGGCTCATTTGCCAATAAATCGAGTATAGAACTTGATTTAGAAATGGAAGTAGGAATGAACGGCGATGATTCCGAGCCAGCCCTATATTTAGGTGATATTAACGGCGACAGCTATATTGACGCAGTATACAAATACAGTAAAAAAACGCTGTATATTTATTACGGAGAGCAAGACTCACTCCTAAATGATAAACGTAAAAAATTAAAACTAACACTGCCTAAAAATAATAAAGATATTCTTCTGGTAGACATAAACCAAGACGGTAAAAAAGATTTTGTATTTAAATTTACCGAAGAAGATGGCACCAGCAAAATAGAAACACGCTTAAATTAAGCCAATAAAAAAGCCCAACAGAGTTAACCGTTGGGCTTTGGACTTAAGACTTTCGAGTAACAGTCAGCTTTACTCTAAGTTATAACACCTAAGCAGTTACATTTAGCAGTGAATCGCCATCACTTAAACCAAACTTCTCTTGCACTGATGCAAGGATTGATTCTTTATCTTCATCAGACAACTGGCTTGAATACTCAGTTAATAGCTCATCTAAATAGCTGACTACTTCGTCTGTATCTACTGATTCTAATGAGTTTTGTGGCGGCGGTGGCGGTCTTTGACCTTCCACTCGTCCTGCATCACCAATGCTTTTAGCATCAAACTCAAGTTCGCTCATTAAATCAGCAAGCTCTTTTGTTGGTTCAATACCTTGTTCTTTAAATGCCGCTTGAATACTTTGCGCGTTTTCTTCGGTTAAGTTTTCAGCGTCAAACTCTGCAAGCGTTTCTTTAACAAAATCGCTTTGCTCTGTTGTTAGTTTTGCAGCCTGACTACTTTGTTGCGGCATAAAATTCGCAGAACTACTGTTAATACTATTAATCATTTTAGTATCCTTTCAGCGTTCACGACGAGGTGGTTTATGATCGCTAAGTTCTTGTTCACTAATTTCGCCATTACCATCGGCATCTATAGAATCAAAAATTGTTTGTGCATCGCCGTGTGGCGGTTTTTTAGCACTAAACTCTTCAAAGCTAATTACGCCATCACCATCAGTATCAATAGTTGAAAAGTCAGGTTTTTCAGGAGGATTGTCACCGCCTCGAGCAGCTACATTAGCTGAAAAAGCAATAGATAATATTGCCACAGTGGCAAGAGTTGAAAAATGCTTCATAGTAATAACCTCGTATTTAAGAATTAAACTAAGCTTACGCTTTAAAAGCGCAAACAATGTGCAAATAATGAGGAAGTAATAAATTATTTTAATAAAAAATAGTAATCTAAATACTTATTTAAAAAGTTCTGGTTGATTGCTTTGCAATCAATATATAAGCTAATAAAATAATACGATTAATTACTCTCAGGCAGTAGTGTTACTGCCCTTAATTCTCAAAGCTGATATACTGCTTGAGCCAATTAAACAAACAAATACAGAGCACTTTCATAAATAATGATTAATAACCAACCCTACTTAGCAGGCAATCTGTGAAAATACCTAAACGCCTACAACCCCTTGTTGATGATGGCCTTATTGACGAAGTTATAAGCCGACTAATGAGCGGTAAAGAAGCCGATGTATTTATTGTCCGCTGTGGTGAGCACATTCGCTGTGCGAAAGTGTATAAAGACGCGGTTAAACGTAGCTTTAAAAAAGCGGCACAATACCAAGAAGGCCGAAAAGTACGTGGTGGACGCCAAGCGCGTGCTATGGGTAAACGTTCTAGCTATGGCCGTCAATTAGAAGAAGAGATTTGGCAAAATGCCGAAGTTGATGCGTTATCTCGTTTAGCTGGCGTGGGTGTACGTGTTCCTGATACTTACTTTTGTATTGATGGCGTGCTGCTTATGGAACTCGTGTCGGACGAGAATGGTAACGTAGCCCCTCAACTTGGACATGTCGTTTTTAGTGAAGAGCAAGCGATTGAGCAGCATAAACTCATGATGCATTACATTAAGCTTATGCTTTGCGCAGGTATAATACACGGCGATTTATCTGAATTTAATGTACTTGTAGATAATAACGGCCCTGTAATTATAGATTTACCGCAAGCAGTTAACGCTTCAGCAAATAACAGTGCACAAGCTATGTTTGCACGCGATGTAAATAACATACGCCGCTATTATGGTGAATTTGCGCCAAGCATACTAAAAACTCAATACGCTAAAGAAATGTGGGCATTATTTGAAGAAGCAAATTTAACGCCTAATTCAACGCTTACTGGTGAATTTGAAGACAGTGACGAACTTGCCGATGTAGATTCTATTCTTGATGAAATTCAAGCTGCCGAATACGAAGAGTTTGACCGTTTAGAGCGAATTAAAAATGCTGACGATGATGAATAGCTCATCGTCATAGCTTACTAATACCTCTTACTGCGGGTGCACAAATCGGTAGCCAACCCCATAAACAGACTGAATAACACTTTCAGTTTGTGTCACTTCATCTAGTTTTTTACGCAACTTTTTAATATGGCTATCAATAGTACGATGGCTCACAATACGCTGATCGGCGTACATAGTGTCCATTAAACTATCGCGCGAATAAATACGATTTGGGTTGTTAAACAAAGGTTTAAATAGCTGAAATTCAAAGTTCGTTAGCTCTATGCGGCTTGATTTGTATTTTACGCTGTAGGTGCTCTCGTCGAGCTTCATTGTTGACTCTGTAACATCACTTGCGTTACTTAATCGCCTTAATATAGCTTTAACTCGCGCCACCAGCTCAGCATAACTAAACGGCTTACAAATATAATCATCTGCACCTAACTCAAGTCCAAGCAGCCTATCTATTTCTTCTACTTTTGCCGATACCATAATAATAGGCACATTTGAAAAGCGCCTGATTGCTTTACACAGTTCAATACCACTTTGACCTGGTAGCATTACGTCGAGCAAAATTACGCTCGGCCTGTTAATTTCAAGCCAAGGTAATACTTCATTACCGTGATGTATTTGATGAGTAACAAAATGATGGCTACTTAAAAAGTCACTCATTAAGTTAGCCAGTTTTACTTCATCTTCTACAATCAGTATTTGTTCACTCATAGGCATCTCTGTAAGTAACCTCAACTTTATTTTTATAAACTAAATAGTTGGCAATCTAATAATAATAGCAAGACCGCCTAGAGTGGCTTTTTCAGCAGCTATTTCACCATTATGGCCTTTAACTATATGTTGGCAAATAGATAAGCCCAAGCCCGAACCGCCCTCTTGGCGATTACGCGAACTATCTACTCGATATAAATACTCAAACAAATGCGATAAATGCGACTGCTCTACACCTACGCCATTATCTTCAATTATAAGCTCTAAGTAGGTTTGCCCTTTAATGCTTATATTATTAGCCGTTAATGAAATAGTGGTGCATTGTGCATAGTGCACCGCGTTCATTAAAATATTATCGAGCAGCTGCAAAAGTCGGGTTTTATCTGCTTGTACAGTTATGTGTTTAGCGCTATTGAGTAAGTAAATTTTTATATTGTGCTGCTCAAGTATAACCTGATATTTTTGCTCAATAGTATTTAATAATAACGCCATATCAGTAGGTTGCATAGTGTAATGCATACCCCCTAACTCTGCGCTATTGAGCATATGCAAATCATCTATTAAGCGTTTTAAATGCAATGCCTCGTCGTTAGCCGAGTTAATATTTTTTGCATTAGGCTCACGTATTCCAAGTAGCATAGCTTCAAGTTCACCGAGCAAAATACTCATTGGCGTTCTAAGCTCGTGAGAAATATTGGCAAGCCAGCGTTTGCGCACTTGCTCGTCTTTAGCGAGTGTAAATGCAAGGATATTAAAATCTTCGCTTAATTGGCCTAATTCGTCTTTTCGCTCAAGCGTAAGTTTGGTCTCGTAATTACCTTGTGTTAAGCGATGCATACCATTAGCAATTTGCTTTACTGGGCTAACTAAATGACGAGACAATAAAAAGGTAACTAGCAATGTAAGCAATACAGCGGCTAAAGCAATAAACCATAAGTAGTTAGTTTGCTGCTGTAAAAAATCAAGCTCATAACCATCAACCAAGCTATCTCTTTTGGAAACAGCTAAGTAACCCACTGTTTTATCGCCCACTGTAATTGGGGTTGTTATATATTTTAAATCGCTGAGGTATCTACCCACTACTCGCTGCTTATTTTCATCAAGCAAAGCGTAGTGAGCAATATTTTCAGGTGGTAGGCGGCGCTCTCCCCCTAAACGAATATGATCGGGTGGCGGCCGTCGCATCATTCCCCCTCTGGGGCCTGGACCTTCTGGTGGCCTAGGTAAAAACTGGCTATTTTCTAGCTGCGATTCAATAAGTTTTCTAAAATTTTCGCCATTGCCAACAACACGTTCCCATGAGGGGGTTTTTTCGTATTGCTTTGCAAGTTGCACAACAAGTGGTTCAAGCGCTTTTACTTCTTTTGCATTAACAAAATCAATTACGCCTTGCCCTATACTCCATTGTATAAGTACTACTAGCCCTGCAATAACACTAAAGGTAAAACTAAATAGTATTAAAAAAAGTTTATTATGAATTTTCATTAATGCGTGTTTTCAACCTTGCTAGGAAAGCTTTCAAATCGGTATGTTATAAACTCTTTGGTTTGATCGTTAACATACAGCGTAGCAACTATTTTTTTGCCCTGAGCGGTCCAATACATATGACCATGATTATTTAAAGTAACCGATACGGTATTTATACCACTTTTAAATAAGTTAGCAGGTAAATGCAATGCATGTCCGTAAATTCGCTGTATTTTAACCCCATTTATATATAAATGAGCATGACCTTGTAAAAAGCCCGTGTCATCGTTTGTAGTAACGCTCATCATTTGCTGCATGTTCATTGCGCCCTCAGGGGGTACAGATAAATCATAGCGCTGCGTATCTAAAATTAAGTTATAACCCGACATACTATCTTTTAATAACTTAAGGCTTAATGCCGGAATTGGCGTATCACTTGGCACTGCTATAGGCATATGGCTATGATCCATCATTTCCTGCTGCGCAAAGAGCTTAAAGCTCAATAGCGCAGCAGTAGTTAGGATCAATGCGTATTTAAAATAACGCATAGTTACTCCTTACATTCCCGGTGGTGGACCCATTGTTTCGCCCGTATCACAGCGACCAATTGAATTATCGGCTAATTGACCTTTAAAACGAGGCCCTATTTGATAAGGAAAAGAAGGCTGTAATTTACCATCGCTGTCTAACGTTAGTGTTATATGGTAGTGATAACCCTTGCCATCGTTAGTATCGTGGCCGTTATGCTCATCTAATTGAGCACCGGTTACTGTTTTTTGTGCATAGTAGAAATCTTCAAAATAATAACCATCGTCGGCATTTAATGTATTACCAGAGAGCGTCGTTACTTCTGCGCCAATAGCAGGACCTGCATCACTTGTTTGTGTGCCTTGGCTAACATCGTATTGATCGACTAAAGTACAACTTCGCTCACCTTCAGTACCACAACCACCTTCACTTTCTGACGCGCCATAATCACGCATTTCCCAGCCGCTTAATGCAAGTTGACCGTTACTTTCATAAGGACCATAAAGCGGATAGCCATCAGCTGCAAACCCATAAATAGGTGAATGCGCATCGCCATCATCTTCGAGTAAATCAGCTAAGCAACTAGTGTAAAAATGGTGATGATATTCACCATTAGCAGCATGTCCGCCACACACATCAACATCGTATTGCTCAGCAATGGGCGCTAATGTATACCAAATATTATTACCGTAGCTCATACCATCGCCCCAGTTAAATATACTGGTGCCATTAACCATTAAGCCAACTGTACCTAAACCTGTTTCACAAGTTTCAGTGTCAGATAAATCGGTAGGTGTTATCGGAAAATACGCCTCAACTGTTTGTTCTGTTGGGCAACCTGGTCCTGGAGGCCAATAGCCTGCACCGCCTGTGTCATCACAGTTTTCAGTGCTGCTGTTATAGCCAATATCTTCACCAAACGAAATGGTTTGCCCTACTGCTGCTGAGGTTACACCGTTATAAAAATCGGTAGCTGCACGCGGGCGGTTATTTAACGCGTCTACTTGGTCTTGTGTAAGCGTTACGTCATATTTAGGAATGTCAGTTGTTTGCACATACATGTATTCAACGTCAGCATCTTCCTCAGAAACAGTAACAACCTCAACTGATTGAACATCTTCAACCACTGCGCCATTGTTTTGTATATAAGTAGAGGTTGTATCGTTGTTAATTAACCAGCTGGTAAGTTTTGCACTATTATCAACTGCACCAGTATCTGAGTCTGAGTCTGATGAAGCAATAACATTAACTATAACGGTATCTACAACGACATCGTTTGTGCCGTCATCTGCACTGATTTCAAATACAAGTGCTTCATCGGTTAAAACTTCAGGTGCAACAAACTCAGTAGACGTTGCAGTACTTGAAGATAAGCTAACGGTAGTGCCTGATGTTTGTGACCAGCTAACAGATACTTCGCCATCATCTTCAACTGTTGAACTTAAATAAACGGTATCGCCCGCATTAACAGTTTGGTCAATACCGGCGTCAACCGTTGGAGCACTATTACTGACTGTCTCTCCGTCTGTTGTAGTACTTGTAGAATCGCTGTTACATGCGCTTAAAGCGATGCAAAGCGCGCTTAATGCAAATAACTTAGTTACATTAGAGGCTTTTGTTTTAAGAAGTGTTTTCAATGCTTGAACCTTTACTTTAACGTTTAATAAAACAAAGTTAACAAGTAAAAGTGCAAACAATGTGCACAAACTAAGGAAGAATAAACATAAGACTAGGGCGTGTTGATCTTTGGTGGTTGAATTTGCAGCAGTATGTTTGGTTTTTAGGCAAGGCAGAGCCTATGAAGTGTGGTTATTCCCCATAAATAGGCGATAACGCAGCATAAAGACCAAACATGCGCTGCCCTTTGGGTTCTTTCTAGGGACGATTGACTCTTTGTTGCTCGGTTTTTACTTAGCCCACTAGGTTACAAACCTCGCGCCGCGATTAAATCGCCCCTAGATTGAACAAATTTCAATCCACAAAGATCAACACGCCCTAAATTTGTGGTCGTTTAAGTACAAATTTGTCTTTAGTGGTTGCATAGTAATCCCCACCCATTCTACCTACCGCATCTAAAAGTGTTGGGGCAATATAACCGTCAACAAGCACTTCATCGTCTATACAAATACCCACTATGTCTAACAACATCATTTGTCCGCCGCCAGGCTCGCTTGAAATAGTAATAACTTCACGTAGCTTACACTCATAGCGTACTTTTGAATCAGCAACACTCGGCACTGCGACCATTTGGCTATCAATTTTAGTTATATTTGCAGCATCAAACTCACTAACATCACTAGGATAATTAGCACAGCTTTGATTCATTTTTTCAACCTGCTCATGACTCACAATGTTAATCACACATTCTTTAGTCGCTAATAAGTTAATTAATGTATCTTTACTTGGCTTATCGCGTGGATTTACTTGCGTCACACTCAATACTGGTGGGTTACAACTCGCTACTGTAAAAAATGAGTAAGGAGCAATATTAGCCACACCGTCGCTACTTAATGTACTTATCCATGCAATTGGACGAGGACTGATCCCGCCAACTAAATACGAATAAACATTAAGCTCTTTATTTACAGTTAAATCTAAAAACATACTTTTCCTTTTAATACATTAAAACTAAATCTTAATTCAAGTTAGTTACGTATAGGTTTGGCTGACTCAGTTAAATAACAAGCTAATTTTTATCTCTATTTAAAGCAATAAACAAATTATATGAAAATAAACATCGTGTGGTTTAAACGTGATTTGCGTCTTAGCGATCATCAACCATTAAAAAATGCATTCAGTAATGGCTTACCTACCCTATTACTTTATAACTTTGAGCCATTGCTGCTCGAAGATGCACACTACAATGAGCGGCACTGGCGCTTTGTATATCAATCTGTCGTTGAGTTAAACAAGCAACTAGCGCGCTTTAATGCCTGTGTTTATATCTTTAATTTAAATATGAGCGACTTACTTGAGTCATTAAAGGCACAGTTTGAAATAGTAAATATTTTTAGCCATCAAGAAATAGGCTTAAACAACACCTTTGAGCGCGATAAAGCAATAAAAGCATGGTGCCAGCATAACCATATTAATTGGCAAGAGTCGCAAACAGGCGCGGTTATTCGCGGCAAAAAAAATCGTAATAATTGGAACGAACGCTGGCAGCAAACAATGCAAGCACCTATTGCTGTCCCTAATTGGAAGAGTATAAAAACAATTACCCTCAATAACTACCAAACACCTGAGCTACCAAGCGCCTACACGCAAGATCACGACAGCTTTCAACAAGGTGGCCCGTTGCATGCGCGAACTGTAATGCAGAGCTTTTTTGCCGAGCGCGGTAAAGGTTATCAAAAAGGAATATCGAGCCCAAGTCTAAGCCAAACACATTGCTCTCGGCTTTCCCCGTATTTAGCGTGGGGGAACATTAGCCTTAGGCAAGTGTATCAAATGGCAATTGATGAATATCATTCAAAACACCCTGATAAAAGAGGCTGGAAACGTCCACTAGCGGCGTTTGTATCGCGCTTGCATTGGCACTGCCACTTTATGCAAAAGTTTGAGAGCGAATGTTCTATGGAGTTTTTAGCCCTTAATCCGGGTTATCATGTATTTCCGTATCGTGATGATGAACATGTTAAAAACGATATTGAACGCTGGGCGCAAGGTCAAACAGGTATTCCCATTATTGACGCTTGCATGCGCTGCTTAAAAGCCACCGGCTATATAAACTTTAGAATGCGCGCCATGCTTGTAAGCTTTGTAACGCATCATTTAAATATAAGCTGGCAGCAAGCAAGCTTTCCTCTCGCTAATTACTTTTTAGATTTTGAGCCCGGAATTCACTATCCGCAAATTCAAATGCAAGCCTCGGTAACAGGCATTAACACCATTAGGCACTACAACCCAATTAAACAATCAGAAGATCAAGACCCAACAGGTTCGTTTATTAAAAAATGGTGCCCCGAGCTTGAAAAACTCCCTATTGAATATTTACATCAGCCTTGGGAGCAAACTCCGATGGAGGCACTCTTTAACGACTTTAAGTTAGGGGAGGATTATCCCGAACCGATGCTTGATTTAACAGCAGCCTCAAAAGAAGCACGCGAACGCTTATGGCAATACCGTGAGCGAGCCGATGTTAAACGCGCCATAGGGAGGATTCTTAAAAAGCACGTTGGGGGTACTCAAAAAGTTACTCGAACAAAAAGTAAAACGGATACTAAAAGTAACAGTAAGGCTGAGTAAGCATGGCGCACAAAAAACTAAACTTACCTCAAAAAATATGCCCTATTTGTAATAAACCTTTTACGTGGCGTAAAAAATGGCAGCGCGACTGGGATAACGTTATTTTCTGTTCAGAGCGCTGCAGACGTAATAAATAAGAGTAATAATTAACTGGCGTCTATTTTGCAATATCATCAGTAATTAGTGCTTTTAAGGCTTTATATAAGTTTATTTTGTAAATAACGCTTAGCTAACCTGAAAAGCTTACACTCAAGCAAGGAGAAGATGATGACGATTAAAAAAACGGCTAGTTCAACATGGTCTGGCGATATTAAAACAGGCAAAGGTAGCATATCAACTCAAAGTGGCGCGCTTAACAAACAACCTTATGGTTTTAATACCCGCTTTGAAGATAAGGCAGGCTCAAACCCTGAAGAATTAATAGGTGCAGCGCACAGTGCATGTTTTAGTATGGCGCTTTCGCTTGCATTAGGTGATGCAGGCTTTACCGCAGATAAAATTGATACTAAAGCCACTGTAAGCCTTGATGAAGTAGATGACGGTTTTTCAGTAACGCATATTGCTCTTGAGGTAAAAGCGCGTATTGATGATATTCAAAACGAGCAGTTTCAAGCCTTATGTGAGCAAACCAAAAAGAGCTGCCCTATTTCCAAGCTCTTAAATACCGAAATATCACTAGATGCGACACTTCAATCAGCATTTTAAATATTTAGACTTAACTGTTTAGACAGTTCCTTACTAAAAAAGCCAAGTAAGTAATTACTTGGCTTGCTTATTATAAAGAAGTATTTTTAGGTTTATTCCTACTCAAAGTACTTACTACAAGCCCTATTCCCATCCCAATTGCTGGCCATACTACCCATATATAACTAGGCGAAGTTAGTAAATTTATAACGCTTAGCAAAGTTAAAATAAGTAAATATCCTTTAATTTTTTTGCCTAATGTCACTGTATTGCTCATTTATATTCTCCAAGTAATGTATGTCGCTATTATTGTTTTAATAAGCAACGTACACACCTGCTAAATGTCACTAAGTGATCTGACATTAGTCATCACTTTTCATTTAATTACATAGTTATTTATTATGTATAAAAACATAAAAAACAATACTTTAATCTATTTGTGTTAGAATCTAATCTCAACTAACCTAAACAAATAAACATAAAAGGATGAGCTAAATGAGCGAAAAATCAAAAGATTGTGAAAAAGTTACGTGTAGTAACTGTGCTGACGCTAACGATCTCGAATTTGATTTTTCTATGGCTTTTCAACCGATTATAAACTGTAAAACTAATCTTATTTATGGCTATGAGGCATTGGTTAGGGGTTTAAATGGCGAGTCTGCTTATTCAATCATTTCAAAAGTGAATGAAGACAACCGCTATGCATTTGATCAGCTTTGTCGTATTAAAGCCATTCAACTAGCCTCAAAGCTGGGCATAACATCAATGCTAAGCATTAACTTTTTACCTAATGCTATTTATAAACCAGAGCGATGTATACGCACCACGCTAGAAGCTGCAAAAAAATATAACTTCCCAATTCAAAATATTATGTTTGAATTTACTGAAGTAGAAAAAATAGAAGACACCGCACACATTAAACGCATTGTTGATTACTATCAGTCTCTCGGATTTAAAACCGCCACTGATGACTTTGGTGCAGGTTATTCTGGTTTAAATCTACTGGCTGACTTTCAAACAGATATTATCAAGCTTGATATGGCGCTCATACGTGATATAAGCAACGACAAAAAACGCCAACTAATAGTAACTCATTGCTTAAATATGTTTCGCGATTTAAACATCACTCCATTGGCTGAAGGGATTGAAACAGTACAAGAATATACATGGCTTAAAAACGCAGGTGTTGAACTTATGCAAGGGTATTTATTTGCCAAACCAAGCTTTGAAAACTTGCCTGAGGTAAATTTTGAGGACATAGGTGCTGATTAACTCAACACCTATTATTTATTAAAACCTTATTGAATTTAAGTAAGGCTTAAACTACATATTACCTAGCTCTATCATCATCGCTGTGTACATACGCAAATTAAGCTCAAGTTGCTCAATGGTCATAAATTCATGCTCTGAGTGACCTGTGTAGCGCTTACCTGGCATTGAAGGACCAAACGATACCGCATTATCAAACAGCTTTGCGTTAGTGCCACCACCTATTGATACAAAGTCAGCTTTTTCGTCGCCCGTAAAATGCTTAAAAATATCAAGCAGCTTTTGCGCATGCGGCGCGCTATCAAGCAGCATAGGTGTGCCAATGATTGTTTCTATGTTGGCAAGCGTTACATTGTTAGTGGCTTGCCAATTAGCGAGCGCATCATCAATTTGCTTTTGTAATACAGCTTCGTCTTTACCCATAGGGCGACGTGCATTTACAGCAAGTGTTAGCGCATTACCATCGCGCTCAATAACGGTTGGTGCCACTGTCATCGGGCCCATAAAGTCGTGCTTATAGGCTATTTCGCCAAACTGTTTACCGTGAATATCTAAACCAATTAACTGATTTACAAAGTCGATTAGCTCGCCGTCACTGTTATTTTCAAGCTCCACACCTTTAAATAACTCAGCTAAATAGGCAATCGCATTTATACCCGACTCTGGCTCAGATGAATGCGCCGACATACCTTTAACGCTTATTGCTAAACCATTACTTTTTTCACTAAAGTTAAACTCAACTTTATTTAATGTTTTGGCTTTGGCTTTTAATGTAAAAATAAGTGCAGCGTCTGCATTGTGAAGTACTAAACTTGCATCTTCTGGAATTTGGCTTCTAAACGCACCGCCAGTTACATCCTTTACATATAAACCCGTCTGTGGTGATGTTGCATTAAAAGTAGGTGCAATTAAGCTCCAGCCTTTCTCGGCAACCACTACAGGGTATGATGCATCAATCGTTACTGCATATTTTGGTTGTTCATACGTTTTCATAAATTGAGTAAGCGGACCCCAATCAGACTCCTCTGCAAGGTAAATCATAAGCTCAATACGGTTATTAAGGGTTATGCCTTTATCTTTAATTGCTTTCATGGCGTAAAGCGCTGTTGCTATTGCACCTTTATCGTCTTCCGTACCACGACCAACTAATTTTCCCGGTTCAGATGTATCAATAATAAAAGGACTTTGTTTCCATTTGCTAGCATTAGCAGGTTGCACGTCGCCGTGCGTTACTACCGTTACTTTTTCGCTTTGCTCGCCCATACCAATTAATACGGTGTACCCTAAATCTTGATAGTCAAAACCAAGCTCTGCGGCTTTCATTTTTAAAAGTGCTTTAAAGCCAATAAAATCGGGATTTTGAGGAGCGGTAATATCGCTCTTATTAACGGTCGGAAAAGCCACTAAGTTAGTAAGTGTGTGTATTTGAGCATTTTGGTAGGTATTTACTGCGTAATCGGCAACGCTATCAATATTTTTATTTAACTGTGCATGAGCACCAAACGCAAATAAAGCAATACTGGCTAAAGCTAACTTTTTCAAAACAATTCCCATTTAATTAATAACTAAGAGTGGTAATTATAACGCTATGAAGCGCTTACTTATAGCTCTTTACGCTAAACACGCAGGTAACTTAAGGTAAATAACCTGAACTCTGGATAGTAAATCTATCTCAAGCAGCTATTTTCAGCGCTAACTGCGTTGAATTTACTTGCAATAGGCCAGCTATTGACGCGTAAGTTCGCCTTGTTTTCACTGAAAATCTCTGGCTAGAGAAAATAATTTTAAATATCACTATAGTTCAATACGCTGGTAAATCTCTTACCCAGAGTTCATGTTAAATATTTATATAGCAGCTTTTATGAGGATGACTGTATAATGCGCGACTTAAAATTAACAGGGTATTTAATTGTGAACCGTCGTAAAAAAATCGTCACTAAATTTCAAAAGAAAGATAAACGCACTAACGCTAAACTACATAAAAGCAACAAACCTGGTTATGTGTCAAAAGCTGAGCGTGAAAAACTAGCTGAACAAGAAAGTAATGAGCCAGAGGTAATCCAAGAGTAACTCTACGTTACCTGTTCCTTTGATAATTTAAAGTGGCAAAAGTACCGACCACTTACATAACCAACTACTGCCGTGGCAACTATAAGTTCAAACGTAGCTAAGTAATTAACTGTATCTACATATGGTATTGCGAGGTTTATACTTTGCATCCAGTCTTTCATTTTAAATAATGCAGTTGCCCCAATAACCATTGGAAATGTAAAAGCAGCGTAGCTCGGCGTAAAAGGCCTGCGTAATAACTTTATAAATAACACATAAACAATCAGTGTTTTTATTATCGCTAATATAAATAATGCCCCCACTATAAAGAGTGATGGATTAGCTACAATATGAAAATACCCCGCTAATGTTAAACTGGCAGGCGCGGCTAAAATGGCAAGTGTTGGCTGTATTTCGTAGTCACTTTTTAATGCTAATAAAAAGCGATAAAACATAATTGGCAGCATAATACTGTACGTTGATATACCAAACACCAGTGCGCTATAAGCTAACCACGCTAATGTCGGATTTCCCGAAAAAGTAACATCTGCAATAATTATCCCCACTGGCGGCACAAACCAGCTGGGCGCCATATCCTCGAAGTTAAACTTTTTTGCTCGCTGGTATAAAAAACTCACCAAAAATGTGAGATGCAGCACAAAAGCTAAAACCCACATAATGTCGCCAGCTAATGAATTAAATTGCCCAACTGAGTTTGAAATAACAAGATTAGCCATTGCAAATGTAGGGATCACACTTCCTGCAACTGGGTGTGCTAAATCGGCTTTTAATAAATGAGGGTGTAGTAAAAACTTAGCAGCCAAAAGTAAAACTAATACGCCAGCTAGTACCGCTCCCAAAAATTGCCCTTGGGAGTTTAAATTAAAAACGTTTTCCCATGCCCATCCCATACTAGCAATACCCAAAGCTAAACCGGCCATAGCTGTTGGCGCACCCATCACTTTATTTTTAAATTGCTTAAACACTGTATTTCCTAATTATTGGGTGATGAACAAGTTACTGCTTTTTACTGCATTGCCTTAAAATAACGCTGTAAAATTAGTACAAGCGTGCTTAATAGAACGCTTTTTGCATACAAATATTTCATAAAAATAAGTTTACGGCTTACATATTAAAACGCAAAAAAAGCCATAACACAGTTATGGCTTTTGCTTTATTTTTAATAATTTAGTTTAGTTAGAACGCGTAACTAACGCTTACATTAAATGAACGACCCTGCCCAGCAAGTTGTTCAAACCCGTTGCTGCTATCTTGTTTAAGTGCCGCAATACTTACACCACCTAGCGGAAGTTGGTAGTACTCATCAAACACGTTACTCACTTCAGCACTTAGCGTTAATGAATCCCATGTGGCTTTAGAGCTTAAATTAACCAGGCTGTAGCTGTCTGTTTGGTTTTCAAAACGATCATTATCTACACGGCTTTTAGTATCGACCCACTGCCAAGATAATGCGTTTTCAAATCGACCTATTTGCTGGCTAATACCTAGCTGAGTTTGCAGTGGTTTAATTTGATAAAGTGGCTGATTAGTATCGTCGCGCTTGCCTCTCGTATTAGCAACATTAGCGTGTAACTGCCAGTTACCTAAATCCTTAGATTCATAAATATTGGCTGTTAAATCTATTTTTGCACCATACAAAATAGCATCTACATTAGTAAACTGAAAAATGTTACGCGCTGTATTGTCTAAATCATAACTATTGAAGCTTCTTACAATATCAGCATCAATATAGTCACTCACATCTGTATACCAAACATTGGTGCTTAATCGCCAACCATCATCTTTAGCCGATTTAATATAAGTAGCACTTATTGTATGCGCTGTTTCAACGTCTAAATCAGGATTACCAATGTAGCCATTACCATCGCCATACCAACCAATCATGGTGGTTGCCATGGTACTTACACCCCAACTATATCGCTCGTATAAATTAGGTGCTCGGTTTTTACGGGCAAGACCAAATTGCAGCTCATCATAATTTGTTATTTGGTAGTTAATTAATAAGTTAGCATCAACTATGGTGTCGGTTTTATCTCTGTCGCCAGCATTAAAGTTCTGTGCAGCAATGGTATTATCTGTAGACGTATCGCTCATGGTCATACTTTCCATACTACCCATGTCGCTCATATCGTCCATATCCGTCATGCTCATGTCATCGTTGTAAGATTGAACCTCTCCAACGTGGGTATTAATACTTTCAATACGTACGCCTGCGTTTAACCATAACTTTGTATTTACTTGGCTCTCAAATTCTGCAAATGCCGCTATGCGCTCTCGTTTACCGTTATTTACATTTACGTAATCGCCTGGTCCCATCATGGTTGAGCCTTCAATACCTGGCCACCAATCATCAATACTGTAATTGTAATATTCTTGACCGAGTAAAATACTGCTGTTTTTATCAAGCGCAATACGCCATTTAAGCTGCGTACTTATATCTTGTGCATCGGTTTTCATTCGCATCATGCCTGTTTTTTCTTCACTGAAAAAACCCATTTCGTGCTTTACGCTATGCCAGTTAACTTGCCCTTCAAGCTCGCTGTTTTCAAAGGAGCGTTTGTATTGAGCTATTGCACCGTAGCTGGTGTTATCGGTCATATCCATATACTGATTTGCAAATCCCTGATACGGGATTTTTTGATGCGTTAGCTTTATAACTAATTGCTGTTTATCATCGCGCATAGCTGCGGTTAAACTATGATTTTGTGCTCGATACAATGTATCTAATACTACATCGCCGTTACCGTCTTCATAACTATCTGCGTCACTAAACGAACCCTGATAATTAAGGCTAAACGTGTCACTTGCTAAACGTGCACCAACGCCAAGTTTACGTCCGTTATTAACGCTACTGTACTTCGCTGACACATAACCTGAGTGCCAACCTAATTCATTGCTATCGCTATACTGTGGTGAAATAGAATTAACGCTTATTACACCGGCAATATTATCGCCGCCCGCGCTTACTGGCGACACGCCTGCAACCACATTGTAAGACGTAATTTGATTAGCCGAGATATACGAAAGTGGCGGGTTCATATGATTAGCGCATGCAGCGGTTACATCTGCACCATCAACTAACACTTTAACTCTGTCGCCCATTAAACCATTTAAAATAGGTAAGTTAGATACGCCGCCCGCTGCTGAAAAATCGACACCTAAATCACTTAATAACGATTCTGACGAATCAAGTGCTAAATGCTTATTTTGAGCATGTCCGTGTACTTCAATCACTTCTAAAGGCGTATCGTCGGCAAATGCAAAAGGAGATAGCACACCGCTAATAAAAAGTGCGACAGGAGTTAGTAAATATGTTTTTTGAGTTTTGCTTTTATAAACCATTGTTAATTTATGCCACTGTAATAATTGGCGTAATTATAGTGTGAGTTGCAAAAGCAAAAGCGCGACATATTGTCGCACTTTATCAATTTAGAATGTTGTTAGGTGTGTTTAATCTAAAAGGTCATATAATAAATTAAACATTTAACTTAGCTACCGTTTGAGAAACAATATCGGCTCCACGTTCAATCTCTTTAATAACCTCAGACACATTAGCAATAAGCTCTCTTCCTTGTTTTGATGAGTCTGAAACTGACGTTATTTGCTTTGATATATCATTAGTGAGCTCTTGGTTATTTTTAACAACACTTGCTATTTCATTAGTAGAGCGACTCGTGCTGGCTGCAAGCTGCCTTACTTCATCAGCTACTACAGCAAAACCTCGACCATAATCACCAGCACGCGCTGCTTCTATTGCGGCATTAAGTGCCAGTAAATTAGTTTGATCCGCAATGCTGCTAATTGTCGAAACAATGGAGCCTATGACCGCAGACTGTTCATTAAGATTTTTTATTAAATCTACCGATTTAAGTACTTGGCTTACAATGGCGTCGGAGTTCGCTATAGAGCTTTGTAGTATTTCAGAGCCTTTTTTAGCGGTTGTAGCAGTAGCTACCGCCGATTCATGTGCTATTGCAGCGGCTTCTGTCACTGCACTGTTATTGTTAATTCGATCGGTAATATTTGATGCAAACTTAATTATTTTAATTACATTACCTTTGCTATCTAAAATTGGGTTATAAGTTGCTTCTAACCAAATTTCTGAACCGTCGGCGGCAATACGTTTAAATTTTCCTGACTTAAACTGCCCCTGCGCTAATTCACTCCAAAAGCGTGGGTTTTTCTCATAAAACAATTTAGTACAAAACATTTTATGATGCTTGCCTACAATGTCTTTTAAGCTATAACCTATTGTTGCTAAAAAGTTTTGGTTCGCCTTTAAAATATTACCCTCTGGGGTAAACTCTATTGTAGCCAAGGCTTTGTCGAGTGCATTTGCAATAGCTTCTTGCGCTTTTCTTTGTATGTAACTGGTCGTAATATCAGAGGCTATTTTAATAACTTTGGTGACTACGCCGCGCTCTTCTACAGGAAAGTAAGTTGCCTCAAGCCAAAGCTTATCGCCATTAGCTTTGTACCTTAAAAACGAGCCTGCTTTAGAATTCCCTGTTTTTAATGCTTGCCAAAATTGACTATATTCGTTTGACTTTGCATATTCAGGTTCGCAAAACATACGATGATGCTTACCAATTATTTTCTCTTTGCTATACCCAATCGTTTTTAAAAACAACTGGTTTGCGTCTAATATTATTCCATCAGGTGTAAACTCTATATAAGCAACGTGCTTATTAATTGCCGATAAAATAGATTGTTTTTGAATTAATTGAAGCTCCATTTCTTCAATTTTTGCGTTTCTTTTAGAAATACCAAACATATAAAAACCTTAAGGAGTAAATTAGTACAAAAATTAGCAAATTAATGTGATATCAATATGTAGCTGTACTGTAAATATAAGCTTTAAATAACCTTTCGGCTAATATTTAATATCTTATATATATATGCTTTATAAATAGTTTTTTTATTTTATAAATGTTAAGTAGTATTTTCTTCTAATTAACATTTTAAAAACCTAATAAAACCACTAATTTATGCATGACTCTGTACTTTTTTTAACTTAAAATAGCGCCCTCACAGACTACCCTCTCACACCAAAATTTAAGCATACACATAATATTTCCTATTCAAGATCTATTGTGCAGTTTCATTTTTAAAATTAAACCTTAAGGGATCATCTATGACATCAGATGTAACGTCGGCATCTAGTCAACTTAACAGAACCGCTATTTTACTCGTATTAGCGCTAGGCACATTTATCTTAGGATTATCTGAGTTTTCGATGATGCCTATGCTGCCACTAATTAGCGAAACATTTGGCTCAACGCCATCACAAAGTGGCTATGCAATTAGTGCTTACGCCATTGGTGTTGTAGTGGGCGCCCCTATTTTAATGCTTACCACTGCTAATATGAGAAAGCGCAAAGCATTGCTCATATTTATAAGCTTAATGTTTGTCTCAAACGGATTAAGCGCGATGGCAACGTCGCTTGAGCAGCTTGTAATATTTAGATTTTTAAGTGGTTTACCTCATGGTGCATATTTTGGCGCGGCTATTTTATTAGCATCGGATATTGCCCCAAAAGGTAAGCGTGCTAGCTTTATGTCTAAGGTGTTTATGGGTTTAACTGTAGCTACTATTGTTGGTGTGCCTGTTGTAACACTTGTGGGTCAAAACCTTAGTTGGCGGTATTGTTTAGCCGGCGCTGCAGTGCTTGCATTTATTGCTTTTATTTTTGTTTACAAAGTAGTTCCAAATATAGATAACGCTAAGCCTTCTAACTTACTAAACGAGTTTGGCGTACTTAAAAACAAACTGGTTTGGTCTATTTTGGGTATTGTAATTATTGGCTTTGGCGGGGTATTTTGTATTTATACTTACATTGCCGACACCATCTTAGTGGTAACAAAAACAGCCCCATATACTATTTCTATCGCAATGGTAATGTTTGGTATTGGTTGTACGCTCGGTAACTATGTACTGGGTAAAGCTGCCGATAAATCAGCAATTAAAACGACTGGCCTTGCGCTTGTATGTACCATTGTATTTGCCTTTGCTTATGTAACGGCAAGCCATAATATTTGGGCTCTTTATGCAGTGATCTTCTTTATTGGTTGCAGTGTGGGCTTGGCTACGCTGATTCAAACGCTTTTAATGGACGTTGCACCCGAAGGCCACGCTATGATTGGTGCCTTAGTACAGTGCGCATTTAATACTGCCAATGCTATAGGCCCTTGGGTCGGTGGAATTGCAATAGCACAGGGTGCTGCACCTAATCAAACAGGTTACGTAGCAGCTGCATTATTTTTAGGTGGTTTGGGTATGTGGCTACTAAGTTACTTACAACTAAATAAACAGCAACCAACAGCGCAAGCTACTAATTAACTTGAGTTCAGATTAATTTAAAATACAAAAAGAGCCGCTAATTAGCTGTCTCTTATACACAAATCCCTGCTAAGAAATTAGCGGGGATTTTTTTGAACTAAATCTCAATGTCATGATCAG
>NZ_JADYXH010000030.1:0-33901 GCF_015864395.1 Pseudoalteromonas sp. SWYJZ12 | reverse complement strand
GCGGGGGTCAATGTTTTATTTCAGCTTTTTGACAATTAAATGAATTTAGTATGAAAGCTATACAAATAAAGGGCTGCAGGATACTTTTAGTTTAAAAAACACTCATAATTTATGTATCAATTGATGATGTATTAGTAAGGTTTAAACTAAGCTGTATGTTAAACAAACAACACACAGCTTTATTTAAAATTAAAGATTTATTTAGATGCTATTTCCCATACGGCAATAGAGCCTGATATTTCATTTCCAACAATTAAGAGTGGATTTCCTGTTGCACTTTGCTCTGCTGAAACGAATACCATTCCTTCAGGTGCCAAATCGCCTGTAATATTCGCTCCTTTAATTAAGCCTCTATTATAGAAGTAGTCTTCAAATTGCACATTGTATGGATTAGTAATGTCGTAAACCATAATACCGCCCATACGTTCTAATCCAACAAAAGCAAATGTACGATCGTCAATTTTACCAATAGTCAGCGCTTCAGGCTCTGCGCCTTTATCATCTGAACGTGAGTCACCTTTGTTTTCATCTTCATTATTGTTAAATGATTCACCATGCACAGATGCTGTTATACGTGCTATATCGTCACCTGAATCAAAAACCACCAGCCCATTGCTATCCCAAATAGTAAAAGAACGTGCGCCATAGCCGTAAAGCGATTCGTATTGTCCGTCGTTATTGGTATCGCCTTTTATTGTTGTTACTTTTAAGCGACCAATATCATCATCGTCATTATTTAAGTAATCAAAATTAGTAGCAAGAGTTAAGTCTTCAACGCGGCTTTCATCTATATAAGCTAAGCAGCCATCGTCTTCATCGTAATCAAGTCCGCCCTTTGCTATACAGTCTGCTTCATTCGTTGTATCAAAAAAGTATTCTCTTGCGTCACCTTCGTTGGCAGTGACTATAAAGTTAGCGCCTTTCCAACTAAAGCTTGAGATAGTGTCGGGCTGGTACATACCATAGAGCCCTGGGTATGATTTAAAATTCACGCCGCCGTCTTTATCTGAGGCATCAAGTTGTAAGCTTGACCAATCTTTAAAGCCTAAGCCCTTTAGCTCAAGACTGTTGTCTTGTAGGTTAACTATTGCAAGTGCATTGTTTTCTTGAATAGATACATAAGCATATTTGTTATCTTTAGAAATGCTAACGTACTCGGGCTCTAAATCCATAGCTACTGTGGTATTTATTAGATTACCGTTAATAGTACGACCATTTGGGTTTGCAAAAACTACCCCTTGCGCTTCTAGTTCGGTTTGTTTGTTGTTATAGGCTTTAAAATCAATATTTATTGCTGTATCGGCTATTACATTATTTGTTATATCGATAATACTAATAGAACCTTCAGGATCTACGCTGTAGTCATCACTTGGTTCACCTTCGTTAGCAACCACTGCTTTTGCGCCATCATGGGTGAACGTCACCATGTCTGGTAAAAATCCGACTGTAACATTTTTAATAAATACAGGTGAGTCGCCGCTTATATCGTAAAAAGCAATTTGACCTGTATCACCCGTGCTTTCAGCAGCCATTGCCACTGCAAGTAGATTGTTATTTTCATCAATAGCAATGCTGTTTGCATCGCCTTGGGTGAACTCGTTTAAAGGCAACGTAATAACGGATGTTAAATTTGTGCCGTTTATAACCCCTTCGTTATCTTTAACGAGTGCGGCAGTATCAAAGGTGTCGGCGGGTAAAATATTAACAACAGCGTCATCACCTGAACTGTTAATAGCGTAAATCCATTTTTTAGATGCTTGATATGCAACTATTTCAGCTGCACCTTCTGGGCTTTGTGCATTTAATACACCTCTACCCACAAGGTTAATATTTAATGCTGAATTGGCATTTATACCATTTAACCCATTAGTCCCACCTGTGCCTTGTTCTCCCTGTAATCCTTGAGAGCCGTTTTGACCATCGTCACCATCAAGTGAGCAACCAGTAAGAACAGATATAAGTGACAGCGCAATAATTGATTTTTTAAACATGTAATTTTCCTTAGTATTGTATTTGCTAAATATCAACACACAGGCATGACAAGATTATGGCAGTTTTAATACAGCCTCTTAGCCTAAGTAATTAGCTTATACGCTAGCGGAGTTATTAAAATTAAAGCGGCCGTATAACCAAGCATTTTTACAGTCGGGGAATAATCTCGTTTAATTGCAATCCCTAGCAAAGGTCTAAGTATATCAATATGTGTTATACCCCATGTAAAAACACCACAAAAAAACCAAGTCCCTAAAATAATGATAAATGGTTCAGCAACAGCCCCTAAACTTAAAGGCTGTAGTAAAAAACACAAAATAATCAAAATGCTTTGATGCAATAAATAAAAGGGAAATACCCATGCATTGAGCTGCTTTAAATAGTAGGTATTAAAATTTAAAAATCGGTGAGCGAGCGCAAGTACAAAAAATACACCTACAACACGTTGAATATTGTAGCTACCGCTTAAAATAAAATAAGGAAGAGTAAACGCCTTCTGATAACTTAATATTATAAGTACAAACAAAACCGTAAAACTCAAAGCCAGTAATACCAAATTTTTATTTAAGCAGTTCCAAAAATAAGTGTTTTTAGCAAGTATGTATCCTGCGAGTAACAGTATAAAGCCGTTAGTTTCTCTGATTGAATCGCCAGTTAAGTAATGGCTTGTAAATAGTACGGCAATAGTGAGTAAGGTAATTAAAAGCCCAAATGACATACCCCCTTTAACAAATGTTTTTAAAGGCGTAATAAAGGGCAAGCGTGCAAAAAGAGTTAAAACAATAATGATCAGCATAAATTGCCACAACGAGCGCAAATACCATAAGTGATTTACATCCACATTCGACCACACTCCAGACTGATAATTAATAAAAAGCGTATTGTTAGTCTCTATAAAAGCTAAATAAAATTGCCAATAGCTAATATCAATAACACCTTGCTGCGACATTTCTGCAAACAACTGTAAAGGCACTATTAGCCATAACCCCACCAGCAAGGGTAATAGTAAAAAAATAGAGCGGTATAAGGTGAAATGTAACCAAGACTTAAAGCTACTTACTTTATCAATCATAAAACGCAGTGCTACGCCCGATATAAACCAAATGAGCAACATGCGCCAAGGTGAAAACACCAACATTAAATATTCAACATACTGTGATGTATAATTACTTTTAAAATGAAATCCCCAGTTTTCGCTATACAACATGCCAATGTGGTAAAAAATTAGCGACGCAAATGCGATTACCCTAAGCCAATCAAGATAATATTTACGCGAATTAACTAATGAAGGTTGTTGTACTTGAGTGCTCATGCTTTTACTACTTTATGAATGTTATGCGTTATTCATACCTAAAACTCTCGCTAAAACTATCTATAAGTGCTTATATTACAAGCAATAGTGATAAAAGGTGGTATACAGGGATAAGCATGCCACATCAGCAATAAGCATACATTTATGAACCTACAACACTTTCAACGTTTTCAAAGCATTTACGCATCAGTATTACTGTGTGCTTACGTACTAATTAATAATACAGTAAACGCTACAACCCAAATAATGGAAGCCCAAAGAGAAGGGACTTTAACTTTTTTAATGTGGGAGCCATTTGTTTGGGAGTATTCAAGTGCATTGAGTACTTTGCTTATATTCCCTATTTTAATTTGGTTTTTAAGATACTTACCTTTTAATTGGCAAAATATTACGGCCTCATTAGGTATGTACTTTGGTGCCTCTATTATATTTAGCGTGTTACACGTTGGTATTATGGTAGGGGTTCGTAAATTCATATATTTGTTGAATGATGGGTCTTACAACTTTGGACTTAGCTGGTTTGAGCTTATTTATGAATACCAGAAAGACGCTATAAGCTTTGTGTTTTTCATCGTACTTATCAAAGTATATCAATATGTGGTGCAGCAATTACTAGGTGAAGCCTCTTCAATTGAAGAAAGTGAGCAGCAAACAACATCGACCATAAATCGCTTATTAGTTAAAAAGCTCGGAAAGGAATTCATTATAAAAATAGAGGATGTTGATTGGCTTGAATCGTCGGGTAATTATGTAAACCTACATATAGGCTCACGTATATATCCGTTAAGGGCAACGCTTACAGCATTAAGTAAACAACTTGAAGTACAGGGGTTTTGTAGAATTCACCGCAGCCATGGCGTAAAACTCGATAAAGTGGAGTCCATTACACCACTCCCCAGTGGCGACAGTGAAATAAAACTAACAACAGGTAAAGCACTTAACTTGTCTAGACGCTATAAAGAGCAATTTAAACTTCAGCTAAAATAAAAAAGGCTACCTAAGTAGCCTCTATTGTTATTTTTTAACTGGGCGTTTCCAACCCGTTAAATTACGCTGTTTAGAGCGTGCTATTGCTAATTGGTCATCTTCAACGGTACTGGTGATCACAGAGCCTGCACCAATTGTTGCAGTTGCACCTATATTTACTGGGGCAACGAGTGATGAATTAGAACCAATAAAGGCATTATCGCCAATAATAGTTTTTGCTTTGTTAACACCATCGTAGTTACAAGTAATAGTGCCCGCGCCAATATTCACTTTTTCGCCAATTTCAGCATCACCTAAATAACTTAAGTGGTTGGCTTTAGAGCCTTTACCTAGTCGGGTTTTTTTCATCTCAACAAAGTTACCAATGTGTGAGTCTTCTTCCATTACAGCGCCTGGGCGAAGGCGAGCATAAGGACCAAGCGTACACTTATCTGCAACTGTGGCATCTTCAATCAGCGTATTAGCTTTAATAATAACGTTATCACCAATGCTACAATTTTTAAGGACACAGTTAGGACCTATTTGTACGTTGTTACCAAGCGTGACCGTGCCTTCAAAAATAACGTTTACGTCGATAAGTACATCTTCACCGGTGGTCACTGTTCCTCGCACATCAATACGCGCAGGGTCAGCAAGTGTTGCACCATTTAACATTAACTCTTCTGCTTGCCATGCTTGATAAGCGCGCTCTAAGCCTGCAAGTTGTACGCGGTTATTTGCGCCCTCAACTTCCATTGCATACTCTGGCTGAGCTGAAGTGATTTCTACGCCTTCACTGTGAGCCATTGCAACGATATCTGTTAAGTAGTACTCGCCTTGTGCATTATTGTTAGATAAGTTACCTAACCATGTTTTTAATAGCTTACCGTTAACAGCCATAATGCCTGTATTTACTTCGTTAATAAGTAACTGTTCTGGGCTTGAATCTTTTTGCTCAACAATACCAACTAACTTACCACCGGCACGAAGCATTCGACCATAGCCATTTGGGTTTACTAAATTTACCGTTAATACCGCTAAACCATTTTTAGGTGTTGCGGCTAATAAACGCTCTAGTGTTGATTGTTTTGTTAGTGGTACATCACCGTATAAAATTAATACCGTATCTTCATCATTAACATGAGAGTTGGCTTGCGCTACTGCGTGGCCAGTACCAAGTTGTTCAGCTTGAAGTACCCAATTTACATTGTTATCGGCAAGTTGTTGTTGTAATAGTTCGCCGCCGTGTCCGTAAACTAGGTTTGTAGTCGTTGCACCCAATGCCATCGCATTATCAATAACGTGCTGCACCATTGGTTTACCTGCAACTTTGTGCAAAACTTTAGGTAGAGCAGAGCGCATACGAGTACCTTTACCCGCAGCAAGAATAATAGTTGTTAGAGCCATTAAAACAATTTCCTTTTTTCGTTGTTTTAGCTAAATAAGTTTTATATTTGATCAGAAGATTACGTAAGTCACTTCTTGTGCAAATACTCAGTAGGTTAGTTTATTAGTACTGAATCTTGACTGAAAAACACACTTAATTGAATGGCGTTATTGTAGCGAGGATTCCGGCAGGATATAAGTGTAAAAGTGTAGATAATAATCGGACTAAGGTATTTAGTGTAAATACAAAAGTAACAGGCACAAAAAAGCCCACTTAAAGTGGGCTTTTTACAAACCGGATAGGCTTACTTGTGACGTAATTGCTGAATTACGCGTAACTGAGCAACTGCTTCTGCCAGTCGCGTAGCCGCTTGCTGATAATCAAACTCAACAGCTGACGAATTCGCCATATGTTCTTCAGCTTCACGTTTAGCTTTTTGTACAGAATCTTCATCTAAATCTTCACCACGAACCGCAGTATCTGCAAGAATCGTGATGTGATTTGGTTGAACTTCTAATGTACCGCCAGCAACATATATCACATCTTCGTGACCAAATTGCTTAACTAAACGTACCATACCAGGTTTAAGGGCAGTTAGTAGTGGAGCATGGCCTAGGTTTACACCCAGCTCGCCTTCACTACCAGATACTTGAATCGATTCAACAAGACCAGAGAACAAACTCTGCTCAGCGCTTACTACGTCAAGATGTACAGTCATAGCTGTCATACTACCCTCCTAGTTACATGCCTTTGGCTTTTTCTTGAGCTTCTTCGATAGAGCCAACCATGTAGAACGCTTGCTCTGGCATATCATCAAATTCACCGTTTAAGATGCCTTTAAAGCCAGAAATTGTATCTTTTAGTGATACGTACTTACCAGACGCGCCTGTAAACACCTCTGCCACGAAGAATGGCTGAGATAGGAAACGTTGGATTTTACGTGCACGAGATACAAGTTGCTTATCTTCGTCAGAAAGCTCGTCCATACCTAGGATTGCAATGATGTCTTTAAGTTCTTTATAACGCTGAAGAACTGTTTGAACGCCACGTGCTGTATCGTAGTGCTCTTGACCAATTACTTGTGGGTCAAGTTGACGTGAAGATGAATCAAGTGGGTCTACCGCTGGGTAGATACCAAGTGATGCGATATCACGTGAAAGTACTACTGTTGCGTCTAAGTGAGCAAAGGTAGTTGCTGGAGATGGATCCGTTAAATCATCCGCAGGTACGTATACCGCTTGGATTGATGTAATTGAACCCGTCTTAGTAGAAGCGATACGCTCTTGAAGCACACCCATTTCTTCAGCAAGTGTAGGCTGGTAACCTACCGCTGATGGCATACGACCAAGTAGTGCAGATACTTCTGTACCAGCAAGAGTATAACGGTAGATGTTATCTACGAAGAAAAGTACATCGCGACCTTCATCACGGAACTTTTCAGCCATAGTAAGACCAGTTAACGCTACGCGTAAACGGTTACCAGGAGGCTCGTTCATCTGACCGTATACAAGCGATACTTTATCAAGTACGTTTGAATCGTTCATCTCATGGTAGAAATCGTTACCCTCTCGTGTACGCTCACCAACACCTGCGAATACTGAGTAGCCGCTGTGCTCGATTGCGATGTTACGGATAAGTTCCATCATGTTTACAGTTTTACCAACACCGGCACCACCGAATAAACCAACTTTACCACCTTTAGCAAACGGACATACAAGGTCGATAACCTTGATACCAGTTTCTAAAAGTTCAACTGAACTTGATTGCTCTTCGTATGAAGGTGCTGCACGGTGAATAGACATACGGTCTTCTTCGCCGATTGGACCCGCTTCATCGATTGGCTCACCAAGTACGTTCATGATACGACCAAGTGTTGCTTTACCAACTGGAACTTGAATCGATTCACCTGTATTCATAACTAAAGCACTACGACGTAAACCATCAGTAGTACCCATAGCGATAGTACGCACTACACCGCCACCTAGCTGTTGTTGAACTTCTAGAGTCAAACCAGCTAAATCGCCATCTGTTACTCTTAGTGCGTGGTATACCGCTGGCACGCTATCTTGTGGAAATTCAATATCCACAACGGCGCCGATAATTTGGACGACCTTACCTAAACTCATGTCTATTCCTCTCGTTAATCTTTACCCGAAGCATTAAACTGCTGCTGAGCCAGAACAAATCTCACTAATTTCTTGTGTGATTGCTGCTTGGCGAGCCTTGTTATAAACAAGCTGTAGCTCGTCCATAAGGTCACCTGCGTTATCAGTTGCAGCTTTCATTGCAACCATACGAGCAGCCTGTTCAGAGGCAGCATTTTCTACCACACCTTGGTATGCTTGAGACTCAATAAAGCGTACTAACAAAGACTCTAAAATAGCCTCTGGATTTGGCTCGTATAAGTAATCCCATGTGTGAGCAGATACTTCTTCTTCAGCTTTTGGCAAAGGGAGTAACTGATCTATAATTGGCTCTTGCCTCATGGTATTAACGAATTTGTTATATACCAAGAATAAACGGTCTATTTTGCCTTCAGAAAATGCATCAAGCATAACTTTTACAGGACCAATAACGTCTTGTACTGAAGGTTTATCTCCTAGGCCCGCTTTTTTAGCGAGTAGTTGACCACCAAAACGTTGAAAGAAGCCAGCTGCTTTACTACCTAAAGTAGCAAATTCAGCATCAACACCTTTTTCTTTCCACGCTTTAACATCAAGTGCAACTTTCTTAAACTCGTTTGAGTTTAGACCGCCACACAGACCACGGTCTGTAGAGATAACAATATAACCAACTCGTTTCACTTCACGATCTTTTAAGAACGGGTGAGTAAAATCAAGATTTGCTTGAGCAACACGACCAATTACTTCACGTAATTTGTCAGCGTATGGACGGCTTGAAGCAACGCGTTCTTGCGCCCTTTTCATTTTAGACGCAGCAACCATTTCCATTGCGCTAGTGATCTTTTGAGTATTTTTAATACTCCCGATCTTGCTTTTAATCTCTTTTCCGCTGGCCATGACTCTCTCTCCGAATCAAGGTGTGCTTTAGTTTCCTAAAGCGCACCATTAATAACTAAATTACCAAGTTTGCGTAGACTTGAACTTCGTTAGAAGTTCTTTAAGCTGCGCTTCGATCTCGGCATTCAAGTTACCAGTTTCATTGATTTGAGCCACAAGCTCTGCGTATGTGCTATTTGCATACGAAAGTAAAGCTGCTTCAAAGTCACCGATTTTCGCGATTTCGATGTCTTGAAGGAAGCCTTTTTCAGCAGCAAATAACGACAAAGACATATCAGCAACAGACATTGGCGCGTACTGTTTCTGCTTCATTAGCTCTGTTACACGCTCACCATGCTCAAGTTGAGCACGAGTTGCATCATCAAGGTCAGACGCGAACTGCGAGAACGCAGCTAATTCACGGTACTGAGCTAGGGCTAGACGAATACCGCCACCTAGTTTCTTAACGATTTTAGTTTGTGCAGCACCACCAACACGCGATACCGAGATACCAGCATTTACTGCCGGACGGATACCTGAGTTGAATAAGTCAGTTTCTAAGAAGATCTGACCATCGGTGATAGAGATAACGTTAGTCGGTACGAACGCAGAAACGTCGCCGCCTTGAGTTTCAATGATTGGCAATGCCGTCAATGAACCAGTTTTACCTTTCACTTCACCATTAGTGAACTTTTCAACGTAATCTGCGTTTACACGCGATGCACGCTCTAAAAGACGAGAGTGAAGGTAGAATACGTCACCTGGGTATGCTTCACGGCCTGGTGGACGCTTAAGTAGTAATGAAATTTGACGGTAAGCAACTGCTTGCTTAGACAAATCATCATATACGATTAATGCGTTTTCACCACGGTCACGGAAGTATTCACCCATAGTACAGCCCGCGAACGGTGCTAAGTACTGAAGTGCCGCAGATTCAGAAGCAGATGCAACAACTACGATAGTATTTGCTAATGCACCATGCTCTTCTAATTTACGAACTACGTTTGCAATAGTAGATGCTTTTTGACCAATCGCAACGTACACACACTTAACGCCTGTGTCTTTTTGATTGATGATTGCATCGATTGCTAGTGCAGTTTTACCTGTTTGGCGATCACCAATGATAAGTTCACGTTGACCACGACCAACTGGAATCATCGCATCAATAGATTTATAACCAGTTTGAACTGGCTCATCTACAGATTTACGCTCGATTACACCTGGTGCAATTTTTTCTACAGGTTCAAACCCGTCGTTATCTAGAGCGCCTTTACCATCGATTGGAGCACCGAGTGTGTTTACAACACGACCAAGTAAACCAGGACCAACAGGAACTTCTAAAATACGACCAGTTGTATATACTTTTACGCCTTCAGTAAGGTCAGCGTACGGACCCATTACTACTGCACCAATTGAGTCGCGCTCAAGGTTTAGTGCGATAGCATAACGGCTGCCAGGAAGCTCAATCATTTCACCTTGCATACAGTCAGCAAGACCGTGGATGCGGATGATACCGTCAGTAACAGATACAATAGTACCTTCGTTACGAGCTTCACTTACAACTTCGAACTTCTCAATACGTTGTTTGATCAGATCTGAAATTTCAGTGGAATTAAGTTGCATGCTCTTTTTCCCAATTACGATTGTAGTGTTGTAGCTAAGCGGTTTAATTTACCGCGAATAGTACCGTCGATTACAGTGTCGCCAGACCTAATAATAAGTCCACCAACCACTGACGCGTCTTCACTACAATTCAGCTTAACTTTGCGTGCGAAACGTTTTTCAAGTGCCGCTACCAATGACTCTTGTTGCGCAGCAACAAGAGGAGTTGCAGAAATCACATCTACTTCGATTTCTTTATCGTATTCTGCTTTAAATTCAGCAAATAACTGTGCAACTTCAGGTAGAGCTGTCAAACGTCCATTTTCAGCCATCACCTTAACTAGGTTCTGACCTTGTTCGTTGAGCTGCTCAGCACAAAGTTGAATAAATAATTCAGCTTGTGCAGTAGCTGTAGGCATACTCGCTAAAACAGACGATGCTTGCTCATTGCTGGCTACATGGCCTGCAAAGAACAACATATCATTCCAGCTTTCTAGAGTGCCTTTCTCAACGGCAAGTTCAAAAGCCGCTTTAGCGTATGGGCGAGCGATAGTAGTCAAATTAGACATGCTCATACCCTCCTAATTACAGCTCAGCGACAAGTTTTTCAACGATGTCACTATGTGCGGCTTGATTAATTTCACGCTCTAAAATACGTTCTGCGCCAATCACTGCCAGAGTTGCTACTTGCTTACGTAGTTCTTCTGTTATGCGATTACGTTCAGACTCAACTTCAGAGTGCCCTTGAGCAATGATACTTTCACGCTCTTGTTGACCACGAAGTGTTTCTTCGTCAACAATTAGCACTGCACGCTTTTTAGCTTGATCAATGATATCAGCCGCTTGAGCTTTTGCATCTTTAAGCTGTTCAGCAGCTTTCTTTTGCGCAAGTTCTAAGTCTTTTTCGGCTCTATCAGAGGCAGCTAAACCATCTTCGATTTTTTTCTGGCGAGCTTCAATTGCACCGTTTAGTGGTGGCCATACGTATTTCATACAAAATAATACGAACACCGTAAACGCAATCAATTCACCGATAAGAGTGGCGTTTAAATTCACAACCGCTCCTCCTTAAATAGTAAGCTGTTCAAAGAATAAAATTAAAGTACGAACAACAATACCATAGCGATACCAACACCAATCATTGCTACAGCATCGATTAGACCAGCAAGAATAAACATCTTAACTTGTAGCGAAGGTGCAAGCTCAGGTTGACGCGCACATGCTTCAAGGAATTTACCGCCCATGTTACCAAAACCGATTGCTGTGCCGATTGCACCAAAACCGATTAGTAAAGCTACTGCGATGTATTTTAAGCCTGTTAATAATTCTAAAGCTTCCATTTATTTCTCCAAAGTTTCAATTGTAAAGTTAAAAGTAAAAGTAAAATTGTAAATCTAAAAATTAGTGATTATCTGAACTTGCCATGCTTAGGTATACAATCGTAAGCATCATGAATAAGAATGCTTGTAATGTAATAACTAGAATATGGAATACTGCCCAAACAAAGTGCAACGGTAGTTGCATAAAACCAATCGCGCCGATCAAGATGAAAATCAACTCACCAGCATATAAGTTACCAAACAAACGTAGTGCTAATGAAAACGGTTTAGAAACGAGTGCAATCAGTTCAAGTAATAAGTTAAATGGTATCAAAATAATTTGAACAAACATGTTATTTGAGCTGAACGGATGAAGCGTTAACTCTTTAATAAACCCGCCAATACCTTTTATTTTGATTGAAAAGCCAACCATTAGTATAAATACACCCAGCGCTAGCGCTGAAGTCATATTAATATCGGTAGTAGGTACAATTTTCATGTACACATCGTGTGAATCCATACCAAATGCAGTCTCACCAACGAAACCTGCAAGTGCTGGAATGAAATCAACTGGTATTAAATCCATTAAGTTCATTAAGAACACCCAAACGAAAATCGTTAAGGCTAATGGTGCAATAAGCTTGCTTTTACCATGGAAAGTATCGCGTACGTTGTCGCCAACAAATTCTACGATTATTTCAATAAAACACTGAAATTTCCCAGGTACACCTAGTGTTGATTTTTTAGCGGCACTACGAAAGATCCATAAAAATATAAGACCTAAACCGATAGACCATGCAAGGGTATCTATATGCCATGTCCAGAATCCACTGTCCGTACATGCTTTATTGAAGGCGAGACCTGTATCGGTCGAACACATCTTAGCATTGGTCAAATGGTGCTGGATATGGCCAGATAGAGTAACTTCTTCTGCTGCCATGTTATATCCCAAAAGTTAATGTTTAAAAAAAACGGGTGCGAACAATCCAGTAAAGAGCGCCAGTATATAAGTACTAAAAAAGGGTAATAAAATTACCGGAAAATGCTTCAGTACCAGCGCAAACAATACAATTGTTAGCATAAACTTTAATCCGTTGCCGCGTTTCAACGAGGCATACGCTTGATTTGCTCGACTTGCACCCATATATCTGAATGCATAAAGTGCAAATACAAAGTGCGGAAGTACTGCTACAGCTCCACCAGCGAGTGATGAAAGCGAGGCATTGACTCCCGAACTAAAAAAAATAATTACAGCAGCAACTAATGCTACAACACCCTGAAGGCAAATTAACTTTAATACGGCAAGTCGATATGGACTCGCTAACTTATCAGTCACGTTTAGTTAACCTTTATTGCGTTCTAATTGTTAGGGTGTGAAAACTGGCGAAATTATACTTAATCCTGCCAGTTTTGCAACTTGAGTAGATGCTTTGTAACACGAAATAGCTACAAATGTCCCTTTTTAGACATGTAGAAAACTAATGGTGGGTATTGTCGTGATTGATACGATTTAAAATGCCGTCAAGTTCATCTAGGTTAGTATACGAAATAACCAGTTTACCTTTGCCTTTTTTATTGTAGTTAATCTCTACTTTAGCACCTAGATTTTCAGCGAGTTGTTGTTCTAACTGCTTAACATCTGGATCTTTTTCGGTTATTTCTTTAGCAGGTAAAGGTTCTAAAATTGAACGTACGAGCTTTTCAGTTTCTCGAACTGTTAATGCTTTAGCTACAGCTAAACGAGCAGCATCTGACTGCGCTTCACCTTCAAGGGCTAACAGGCAACGAGCATGGCCCATTTCAATATCGCCATGTTCTAACAGAATTTTTACATCACTATTTAAGTTATTTAAACGCAGTAAATTAGTTACAGTCGTACGTGATTTACCCACCGCATCTGCTACTTGCTGATGTGTTAATTCAAATTCTATTAGTAAACGATTAAGTGCAACTGCTTCTTCCATGGCATTTAAATCTTCACGCTGAATATTTTCTATCAGTGCAATCGCAACGGCAGCTTCATCAGGTACATCTTTAATAATACAAGGCACTGTTTCAAGCTTAGCTATTTGCGCTGCGCGCCAACGACGCTCACCCGCTATAATTTCAAAGCTATTATGTGCAATAGGGCGCACAACAATAGGTTGAATAATACCTTGTGAGCGAATAGAACTAGCAAGCTCTTCTAGCGCCTCTTCAGACATGTCTTTACGAGGTTGGTATTTACCAGAGTATAAAAACTCTATTGGGAGTTTTTGTAATTCACTATTATTAGCCGCGGCATTTTGCACAGCCTCAGAAACGTTTGATGTGTCTTGTTCCTTGCTTGGGCTTGGTGCAGGCTTTGACGAACTTAAAAGTGCATCGAGTCCTCGGCCTAAACCTCGTTTTTTAGCAGACATGTTATTTTTTTACCTCAAAGTTAGGCGACAACGGACGCTGTTTTTTCTTTTCTGCGTAACATTTCACCAGCGAGTGCTAAATATGCTTTAGCGCCACTTGATGCCCGGTCATAGTACATAGCAGGAGTACCAAAACTAGGTGCTTCAGCTAAACGAACATTACGCGGGATCACCGTACGGTATACTTTATCGCCAAAATGTTGTTTTAATTGTTCTGATACATCATTTGCCAAACGGTTACGCGGGTCGTACATAGTACGAAGTATGCCTTCAATTTGTAAGCTAGGATTCACTAACTTAGCAAGCTGCGTAATCGTATCCATTAATGCGGTTAACCCTTCAAGTGCATAATACTCACACTGCATTGGCACTAAAATAGAATCAGCTGCGGCCATTGCATTAACAGTTAACATATTTAGAGAGGGTGGACAGTCGATAAAAATAAATTCGTACTGGTCCTGAATTTTTTCAAGTGCGTTACGTAAACGCACTTCACGGGCAAATAATTCCATCAATTTAACTTCTGCAGCGGTTACATCACCGTTTGCAGCAATCATATGGTATTCACCAGACGTTTCTTTGATGATAACGTCTTCTATAGGTTTATCTTCAATAAGTAAGTCGTAAATAGTTGGCACGTCGCCATACTTATCTACGCCACTACCCATAGTCGCATTACCTTGCGGATCGAGATCAATTAACAGCACTTTACGTTTCGTTGCAGCCATAGACGCAGCGAGGTTAACAGCGGTTGTAGTTTTACCCACTCCACCTTTTTGATTTGCTAATGCGATGACTTTTGCCACGGTGTCTCTGATCCCTAGTCTTTAGAAAGAATAATTAAATGTCGTTGTGCATCTAACTTAGGTACTTCTAATGCAATTTTTTGCTCAAACTTAACGCCTGCAGGTAGTGACTCTAGCTCTTCGCTAGGGAACACGCCTTTAAGTGCTATAAATTTACCCGAATGATCGATTAAGTGCGAACACCAGTCAACCATATCTTGTAATGAAGCAAATGCACGACTTAGTACGCCGTCTAATTTAACACTTGGTTGATATTCTTCAACTCTTGACTGAACCGGGGTTACATTATCAAGACCAAGCTCATGTTTAACATGCATTAAAAATCGTACACGTTTACCTAAGCTATCTAATAACACAAAATGTGTATTAGGTAATGCAATTGCCAATACGATACCCGGTAATCCAGGACCCGTTCCAACATCAATATAATGATGACCGGGTAAGTGAGGCGCAACAACTAAGCTATCCATTATATGCTTAATCATCATTTCTTCAGGTAAGCGTACTGAGGTTAAGTTATAAGCTTTATTCCACTTATTCAATAACTCGACGTAACGAACTAGCTGTTGCTGTTGTTTTTCTGTTAACGCAATATCAGTTTGCGCTAACAATGTAGTTAATTGTTGCTGTAACACTATGTACCCTTAACGTTACGCGGATTTGCGTAATAAGCCTTGCTTCTTCAGATACACTAATAATAGCGAAATCGCCGCTGGGGTGATACCAGAAATACGCGATGCTTGACCAATAGTGTCAGGACGCGACTCAATAAGCTTGGCAACTACCTCATTTGACAAACCAGATACGGTTTTATAATCAAACTCTTTTGGTAAAATTGTTTGCTCATGACGAAGCTGTTTGTTGATCTCATCCTGTTGACGCGCAATATAACCTGCGTACTTAGTATGGATCTCAACTTGTTCAAGTGCCGCTTTGTTTGTAAATTCAGATCCTAATCCTTCTATAGCCATAAGATCGTTATAACGAATCTCTGGGCGACGAAGTAATTCTTCTAAACTTGCTTCACGCGTAAGCGGTGTTTTCAGTAATGCATTTACTTGTTCTACAACGGCGTGATCTTTGTGAATCCACGTATCTTTGATGCGTTGCTTCTCTTTTTCGATTACTTCCATTTTTTCGTTAAATGCCTGCCAGCGTTCGTCATTAACTAAACCTAGCTCACGGCCTTTTTCAGTTAAACGAATATCGGCATTATCTTCACGAAGTAATAAACGGTATTCGGCACGACTGGTAAACATGCGGTATGGTTCTTTTGTACCCAGTGTTGCTAAGTCGTCGATTAATACACCAACGTAAGCTTCATCACGACGTGGTGTCCAAGAATCTTTGCCTTGTACTTTTAGTGCAGCATTCATACCTGCAATTAAGCCTTGTGCACCCGCTTCTTCATAGCCGGTAGTACCGTTAATTTGACCCGCAAAAAATAAACCTTCAATAAATTTAGTTTCTAAAGATTGTTTTAAATCACGTGGATCAAAGTAATCATATTCAATTGCGTAACCAGGTCGACAAATATGTGCATTTTCAAAACCTGTAATCGATTGCACAATTTCAAGTTGTACATCAAACGGTAAACTAGTCGAAATACCATTTGGGTATAATTCGTATGATGTTAAACCTTCAGGCTCAACAAATATTTGATGTTTATCTTTATCTGCAAAACGAACAATTTTATCTTCAATTGAAGGGCAGTATCGTGGACCAATACCTTCAATAACACCTGAGTACATAGGTGAGCGATGTAAGTTTTTACGAATAACATCATGTGTTTTTTCGTTTGTGTAAGTTATGTAACACGGTATCTGTTGTGGGTGATCTGATTGTTTACCCATAAACGAAAACACAGGAGTTGGTGTATCACCTGGCTGTGCTTCCATTTTTGTAAAATCAACAGTACGTGCATCAATACGTGGAGGTGTACCTGTTTTTAAACGATCAACTCTAAATGGATGTTCACGTAAGCGATCAGCTAAAGCGATTGAAGGAGGATCGCCTGCACGACCGCCTTTATAATTTTCTAAACCAATATGAATTAAGCCGCCTAAAAAAGTACCCACGGTTAAAACAACACTTGGTGCACTAAAACGTAAACCCATTTGAGTTACTACGCCAGTAACACGATCGTTTTCAACAATAAGATCATCACATGATTGTTGAAAAATCTTAAGGTTATCTTGGTTTTGTAATGTTGTTTGAATAGCCGCTTTGTACAAAGCGCGATCTGCTTGTGCTCGAGTAGCACGAACAGCAGGTCCTTTTGAAGAATTTAGTGTACGAAATTGGATCCCGCCTTTATCAATGGCCTGTGCCATTGCACCACCAAGCGCGTCGATCTCTTTTACCAAATGACCTTTGCCAATCCCACCAATTGCTGGGTTGCAAGACATTTGACCAAGGGTATCCATATTGTGAGTCAGTAGCAGGGTATTCATCCCCATACGGGCAGCTGCTAATGCGGCTTCAGTGCCAGCATGTCCACCACCTACTACGATAACGTCAAAATTTTCGTGAAAAATCATTAATGGGATCCTACTTAAATCAAACCGGTAAACTTCAAAAGGGAGCGTATTCTACCTAGAAATTGGCAGAAGATAAATGATTAAACAAAGGGCAAGATCTAAGTATGTGATCTCTAATAATATAAAGGATCTTTTAAAGAGATCTTTTATTACTATTACTACTACTGATCGACTTTTCTGTTGATAAGGTTTAGATCTTCATTTAAAACATGAAATTAGATCAGATCTAAAGGTGTTAATATGATCGGATCATCCAGCAAATAAGCTCTGATCAAAAAGGCACTTTATGCACAGGGTTGAATCAGTTGGATCTTATCCAATGGATAAGCATGCTTTAAAACGCAGTTTATTCAATCTTTATCCACAAAACCTATTAAATTATTAGTAAATTGTGGGTAACTTTATATATAACTTTTTACTTGATCTATCTATTTTATGCCTGTTTGAGCTATCCAAGAGTCTAACCATGTTAATGCAGTGTCTTCTGGTAGTGCTTCATCGAGAATATTAAGCTCTAAACGTTCTGCTACTTTTATAGCGCCTTTTTGAGTTAATAAGGCATCTATATTACGTCCTGCTAGGTTATAAGTGTCATAACTAGTGTCGCCTAAAGCGATTACTGAATATTTTAATTCAGATAAATCATCTGCTTGAGTTACATCTTCAACAAAACTAATAAGATTTTCAGGGTAATCACCTGCACCATAAGTTGATGTGCAGATTAACCAAATGGTATTTTGCTGATCAATATCGCTAAATTCAGGTTGATCATGTAGTTGCGTAGTAATACCAAGGTTATTAAGCGCGTCGCTTAATTGCTCTGCAACATACTCGGCTGATCCCATTTGGCTGCCGACAATAAGATTTACTGAACTCATGAATATTAGTGATCACATTGGTTATAATTGCCGCCTATGATAACTGAGTGAGGATAACAGTAAAGTTAAGAGTGCTTTTTTGTATAACTATTTTTGCGGTAATTTTACACTCATTCAAAATTGTGTATTTAAGTTGTTGATAATATAGTGTTTAACAAATTATCTTTAAATGTAATCTTCTGATCAAGTTGTTGATAACAGTGGGGAAAGCTCTGCTTAAACTGTTTTTTTAGGTTGTTTTATATTCGCTAAGTTATTGATATTACTTGTCAGTAAAAAATTAAATTGTAAATATCTCAATTAAAAATACATGTTGATCATAATGTGGATATAAAGCCTGTTGATAACCTTAAATTTAGATCGAAAATAATTTTTTAAAATGATCTAATAAAGCAGATCTAATGAAATTAATTAAAAATAAGTTCATAAATAGATAAATTACAATTGATCATGAGGTTTTTGCGACTGATTTACCTAGTTTTGGTATTTATTTGAGCTGAAAATTAGGTATTGTGGATAAGTGATCTCGGTATTTTTAATTTTATGCGAATTAAGAGCTGCTATTTTTATTAATTTTGCTGGTGGAGTTAGCAGATCAAAAGTTTTGAATACTTAGCTGTTGAGTTATTTTATTTAAAAATCACAGTGATTATCAAATTATATGTTGTCAAAAGTAAGCTTTTTAGAGTACTAATCAGTGTTTTTTAGCTCTTTAATTGAGCGAATAGCATCATTTATTGCGTGTATCAGGTGTGTTTTAGTGCATTTTTGTGCGCTAAAGTAAGTATAAGGAAGCCATTTATAACTACTTTTTGTATGACATATAACGCTATTAAAGCGTGCGGTTGTTTGAAAAGGCATTGGTTTTAGTCTTAATAATAGGTGTAATTTGTGCTATTAATTCCCCCAATAAGCACTCTCAGTATTGCCTACTCTATATAATCTGACCTCTCTTAGCACGTAACAAAGGTAGTTTTGGATATGATTTTATTGGCAGTAATTTGCAGGCATCAGGTGTATAAATACATATTTTACAGCAGAATATTTTACATAAAAAAAGAGCACCTAAGTGCTCTTATAATAAAAATATATCTGTAATAGGGTGTTTATTTACCAATACAAAACGAGCTAAATATTTTGCCAAGTAAGTCGTCTGAGGTAAATTCACCGGTTATTTCATTCAAATACTGCTGTGTTAAACGCAGTTCTTCAGCGAGTATTTCACCAGCAATGTGCATTTCTAACTGTGTTTTACCCGTTTCTAAATGATACGCAGCACTTTCTAATGCATCTAAATGACGACGGCGCGCCATAAAGCCACCTTCTGTTGCGCCTTGAAAGCCTATACAAGCTTTTAAATGCTCGCGAACAAGTTCAATACCGTCAGCATTTTTAGCACTTAAGCTGATGACCGGGTATTGTTGCTCTTGCTCCATTCCGACTATGTCGCCCGATAAATCAGCTTTATTTCTGATGACCGTAACCCCCATACCTTCTGGTAATTTTGCCATAAATTCAGGCCAAATTTTGTGCGGGTCAGTATCTATAGTATCAGTGCCATCAAGCATAAATAAAACGCGGTCGGCTTGGTTTATTTCATCCCATGCACGCTCAATACCTATTTGTTCTACTCTGTCTGGGCTTTCGCGTAGGCCTGCTGTATCTATAATATGCAGTGGCATACCATCTATATGTATATGCTCTCGTAGTACGTCGCGAGTGGTACCGGCTATTTCTGTTACGATTGCGGCTTCACGACCGGCTAGAGCGTTAAGCAGGCTTGATTTACCCGCATTAGGGCGACCTGCAATAACAACACGCATACCTTCGCGCATGATGCTGCCCTGCTTGGCTTGGTTGGTTACAGTGTTAAGCTGAGTAATAATCGCGTCTAAGTCGCCTGACACTTTACCATCTGATAAAAAATCAATTTCTTCATCAGGAAAATCTATTGCCGCTTCTACATACATACGTAAGTGAATTACTTTTTCTACGAGTGTTTCTATGTGCTTAGAAAATTCACCTTGGAGAGACTGTAGGGCGCTTTTAGCGGCTTGCTCGCTAGTGGCATTAATTAAGTCGGCGATGGCTTCTGCTTGTGTTAAATCAAGCTTGTCATTCATAAATGCGCGCTCAGAAAACTCACCAGGCTTTGCTAAACGAACGCCCTCTATTTTACTAATTTCTTTAAGTAACATATCCAGTACTACAGGACCGCCGTGGCCTTGTAATTCAAGTACGTCTTCACCAGTAAATGAGTTAGGACCTGCAAAGTAAATGGCAATACCTTGATCAAGTTGCTCGCCAGCAAGGCTTTTAAATGGCACATAATCGGCGTAGCGAACTTTAGGTATTTTACCTACTACTTTTTCGGCGACACTTTTAGCAAGGCTACCTGAAACGCGAATAATACCAACACCACCACGTCCAGGTGCTGTTGCTTGTGCTGCAATTGTATCTTGATTGATCATGCTATTAATTTGCCAACGATGAGTAACTTTATGCCCGTATTGTAACCTATCGATTTATTTGTAGCGAATAGCTGTGGTGAAAAACAGGCAATAAAAAAGGCGACCGAAGTCGCCTTTATATAAGTAGGAGCTTAGTTAGCCTCTTACTTTAATTCCTTTCTTTTCCATGCCACGGTAGATGATTAACATCTGGACAATAGAAATAAGGTTAGACACTAACCAGTAAAGAACTAAACCAGATGGGAACCATAAGAAGAATACAGAGAAGATAACCGGCATAAAGGTCATCATTTTTTGCTGCATTGGATCAGTAACCGTCATAGGTTGTAGCTTTTGCGTTACAAACATACTCGCACCAAATAATATTGGCAATACGTAGTACGGGTCTTTCGCAGAAAGGTCAGTTAACCAAAAAATGAATTCAGCATGGCGAAGTTCAGTAGACTCTAAGAATACGTAGAACAAGGCTAAGAAAATTGGCATTTGTAGCAAAATAGGGAAACAGCCACCCATTGGGTTAACTTTTTCTTTTTTGTACATTTCCATAGTTGCTTGGCCGAACTTTTGACGGTCATCACCAAACTTTTCTTTAAGGGCTGCCATTTTAGGCTGTAGGGCACGCATTTTTGCCATTGAAGTGTATTGCGCTTTAGTAAGTGGGTACATTAACGATTTAACGATAATAGTGATGGCAATAATTGCTACACCCCAGTTACCTAAAATGCTGTGTAGCCATTTTAGCAATACAAATAAAGGTTGCGAGATAAAAAATAACCAACCGTAATCTACGGTTAGGTCTAGGTCTGGGTGAATCGCTTCAAGAATATCTGACTCTTTCGGGCCCATATAATAAGTAGCAGTTAGTATTTGCTCACTACCAGCTTGAATATTTACAGCGGGATCTTTAGCACCAATAATAGCGGCATTACTTTTTGTAATTAAGCTATAAAGTGTATTTGATTGATCCTGCATTGGAACCCAAGCACTTACAAAGTAATGTTGAATAAAGGCAACGTAACCACCTTGTGTGCTTTTATTTAGGTTTTTATCAGCCATATCTGAAAAACTATACTTTTCGTATTTTTCTTCATCAGTACCGTATGCAGCACCTAAATAGTTTTGATCAACCATGCTACCTTTTTCTTGTACGGTACGCTTAATTTGCGTGTATAGCTGTACTTGAAGAGGTGCGCTGGTAGTGTTGTTAATTTTGTATTCTAGGCCTACGTCATACTGACCTTTTTTGAATACATACGTTTTAGTAAAACTAACACCATTACTATCAGTAAACTGAAGTGGAACGCGAAGCTCATCACCCGTTAAGGTATATGATTTTTGTTCGGTACTATAAGTAGGGCGACCATTAGCTGATCCGTCAGGGCCATTTAAACCAATTAAGCCACTTTGTGAAAAGTATTGTTTGCCATCATCAAGCTGACCAAGAAGCATATAAGGCGTGTCACTGCCTTTTGTCTCTTCGTATTGAAGAAGGTCTGTTTCAACAATGTCACCGCCTTTGGTGTCAATTTTAACTTTAAAAACGTCAGTTGTAATTTCAATAACTGAACGCTTAGCTAAAGTTGCTGAAGCAGGTAACTCTGAATCTGACGATGAAGGAATATAATCATCCGACTCTGGTGAATTTGCTTGTAGTGTTTGTGTTGTGGCACTTGGATCGACTTTAGGCTTGTTGTAATCATTATCCCATTCTTGGAACAATAAAAACGACACTAGCATTAGGCCAATTAATAAAAACGTGCGTTGCGATTCCATAACAGCTCTTATTTCTCGTGTTGGTGGTTAATATGGGTTAATTTTTCAGGAACGGGGTCGTCTCCGCCTGAATGTAAAGGATGGCATTTTAATATGCGTTTTAAAGCTAACCAACTACCTTTTACCGATCCATGCAATTTAATTGCTTGAATAGCATAACTAGAACAGGTTGGATTAAAACGACAATGCGGACCTAACAGCGGGCTAATCCACTTTTGATAACCGCGGATAAATAACACTAAACAAAAAGTTGGTAAAGCAACAAGTGGTTTAAGTAACCTCATGATGTTTATGCCCCTACTTAAGTTTAGTGAGATAGATATCATGTATTTAAAGACTCAATTAGAAAATTTAAATGCATGATTAAAAGGTGAGCTAAAGATACATTAATTAACCCTGCAATTCTATTGCAATTAGGTTTGTTTGTTAGATTTAGCTGATTTGTTTGGGCGTTTCTTAAAAGGTGGCGGTTTAGGTGCACCTGGTTTACAGCGTTCGTTAATTTTTCGCCATAATTTAGTAAGTTGTTTGGTTATTTCTTCATTAGACTGCTCATCAATACCATTTTTAACCATAAGCACAATATCAATATTATCGATGCTGTGTTGATTTAAACGAAAACTTTCGCGAGCGAGACGTTTAATACGGTTTCGTTGGCATGCCTTTTTTACACGTTTTTTAGCAACAGTAAGACCTAACCGAGGTTTTTCTTGGTCATTTGGTTTAGCTAATAGAGTAAAGAAAGGAGTTGCAGCCCGAGCGGGTTCATTAAATATGCGAGAGTAATGCGAGGGAGTTAACAGACGTAACTCCCTGCCAAAGCTAAAGTCTTCCACTTATAAATTAAGCAGAAAGAACTTTGCGGCCTTTAGCGCGGCGACGTGCTAATACTTTACGGCCATTTACAGTTGCCATGCGAGCACGGAAGCCGTGTGCACGTTTGCGTTTTAAAACGCTAGGTTGAAAAGTTCTTTTCATAACAATCTCATCCGATCGGTTAAAGTTAAAACATCCTATACAGGTCGCGATCCTGGCATAGGTGCCATTGCGAGCGCGAGATATTATAGAGTAAGTAATGTAAAGTCAATCATAATTACGTTAAGGGTATATAACCCACCTACTACTATATAAGAGATCATATAAGGCGATCTGTTAGGATCATCATAAATAAGAAGTTTTCCACAGCCCCTGTATAAAAAGTGAATAAAAGCGGGGGAAAAGTAAATTGGATCGTAAATTTGGTTCGCGATCTTGGTGTTATTTTGTTATGATCTCCTCTCAGGATCTAAAATAAAAACTGTTTTAAATCAGCTTGTTAATGATTTTATACATCGATATCAACAATTTTATAAAAATCAATCTTTTACTTGTGGATAAAGTGTCTTCATAATACGCGGTCTTGGGTCGCTTATTGGACCATTTGAACGCAATAAATGTATGATTTATAATCATTAATGATGTGCGGGAATAAAAATTATATCTCTGGGAGTTTAACTGTGTATCTGTCGGTTTGGCAAAGTTGTTTATATGTATTGCAAGATGAGTTGCCTTCGCAGCAATTCAGTATGTGGGTAAGACCGCTACAAGCAGAAAGTACCGAAGATACCTTGACGATTTATGCACCTAATCGCTTTGTGCTTGATTGGGTGAGAGAAAAGTACCTAAATAGAATTAACGAATTACTAGTAGAGATTTGTGGTGTTGAAGCACCAAAACTACGTTTTGATGTAGGTAGTAAGCCTTTATTAAATGCACAAGCTGCACCGGTTATAGAAACTCAATCGGCACCAAGTGCACACGCTTCAGCAAAACAACAGCCTCGCGAGCAAAAGCCAGTTGTTGAACCTGCACCTAAGTCAGGTTACAAATCTAACATTAAAGAAAACTATACTTTTGATAGCTTTGTTGAAGGTAAATCAAACCAATTAGCAAAAGCTGCGGCCACACAGGTTGCCGACAATCCTGGCTCTGCTTTTAACCCTGTATTTATATACGGTGGTACTGGTTTAGGTAAAACTCACTTATTACATGCAGTAGGTAATGGCATTATGGCAAATAAGCCAGATGCTAAAATTGTTTACATGCATTCAGAACGCTTTGTTCAAGACATGGTAAAGGCACTTCAAAATAATGCGATAGAAGAATTTAAGCGTTATTACCGTAGTGTTGATGCATTAATGATTGATGATATTCAATTTTTTGCTAACAAAGAGCGTTCACAAGAAGAATTTTTTCATACCTTTAATGCATTGCTTGAAGGCAACCAACAAATTATTTTAACCTCTGACCGTTACCCTAAAGAGATTGAAGGGGTTGAAGACAGGCTAAAATCACGTTTTGGTTGGGGATTAACAATTGCGATTGAGCCACCAGAGCTTGAAACACGCGTTGCTATTTTAATGAAAAAAGCCCAGCAAAGTAAGATTAACTTACCACACGAAGTTGCCTTTTTTATTGCCAAAAAATTACGTTCAAATGTTCGTGAACTAGAGGGGGCACTTAACCGTGTAATCGCTAATGCGAACTTTACCGGTCGTCCTATTTCAATCGATTTTGTAAAAGAAGCGCTACGCGATTTACTTGCCTTGCAAGATAAACTGGTTACCATAGACAATATTCAGCGCACTGTTGCTGAGTACTATCGAATTCGTATATCAGACCTGTTATCTAAGCGCCGCAGCCGCTCTATAGCGAGACCACGCCAGGTAGCTATGGCATTGTCTAAAGAATTAACTAATCACAGCTTACCTGAGATTGGTGACGCATTTGGTGGGCGCGATCATACGACCGTATTACATGCATGTCGTAAGATAAAATCACTACGTGACGAAAGCCACGAAATTAAAGAAGATTACCAAAACTTAATAAGAACATTGTCATCTTAGGGCTGACTTTATTATGCAAATAACAATATCAAGACAACAATTTTTAAAGCCATTGGTGCAAGTGTCGGGCGCAATAGAGCGCAAACACACGTTGCCAATTTTATCTAACGTTTTGTTAGTGGTAGAAAACGGACAACTTTCAATGACGGGTACTGACCTTGAAATTGAATTAGTTTCTGGCGTATTTGTAGGTGATGATATTGCCGATACAAAACTAACGTTACCCGCTAAAAAGTTACTCGATATTTGTAAAAGTCTACCAGATGGTTCAGACATTACTTTAAGCTTGCAAGAGCATCAATTACTTTTAACCAGTGGTAAAAGCCGTTTTTCATTAACTACTTTATCGGCTGATGATTTTCCTAATTTAGAAGAGTGGGACGGAGAGGTTGAATTTCAACTAACTCGTTTAGAGCTTCGTAAGTTACTCGAAAGCACGCATTTTTCGATGGCAAATCAAGACGTACGTTATTACTTAAATGGTATGTCGTTTGAAGTAGATAATACCGATATAAAAACAGTAGCAACAGATGGTCACCGTTTAGCTATAGCGCAAAAGCAATTAACGCAATCGCTTAATACACAACGTCAATTAATTATACCTCGCAAAGGTGTGCAAGAAATTATGCGCCTTATGGTAGCTGACGATGAATTGGTAACAATTCAGTTTGGTGCTAACCATATCCGTATTATTGATATTGAGTTTACATTTACAAGTAAACTGGTTGATGGGCGTTTTCCCGATTACCGTCGTGTATTACCGCGTGGTGGCGACAAAGTAATTACAGCTAACCGAGAATGGTTACGTAATGCGTTCCAACGAGTGTCTATTTTATCTAATGAAAAGTTTCGTGGTGTACGCTTAAACTTATCAAACGGTTTATTAAAAATTACGGCCAACAACCCAGAGCAAGAACAAGCTGAAGAAGTTGTTGAAGTAAGTTACGAAGGTGCTGACCTAGAAATAGGGTTTAACGTGTCTTACGTATTAGACGTACTAAACACATTAAAAACAGAAGACGTACTATTTACATTAGCTGACTCAAACAGCAGTGCATTAATTGAAGGTGCAGGCGATGAAGAAGCAATGTACGTTGTTATGCCTATGCGTTTATAAGACTATAAATACATAATGAGCTTAAGTCATTTGAGCCTCAAATATTTTCGTAATATTGAGGCGCTGACGCTAGAACCAGTTAACGGCGTTAATATAATATATGGTGAAAACGGCAGCGGAAAAACCAGCCTTTTAGAGGCTATCTATTACCTTTCTCACGGCAAATCTTTTCGTACTCCAAAACACAAAAGTATTATCGCGCATCAGCAAGAGCAGTTTGTAATTCACGGGCGCAAAACAATACACGACTTATCTATTCCAATTGGTATTAGTAAAACCCAAACGGGTGAAACTAATTTAAAAATTCAAGGTAAGGCGAGCCGTAAAATATCCGAACTAGCTCAACTCATGCCAGTGCAAATTATTACACCAGAGAGCTATTCTTTATTTTTTGGTGGGCCTAAAGAGCGCAGAAAGTTTTTAGATTTAGGTTTGTTCCACGTGGAACATGAGTTCTTTTTTTTATGGCAATCGTTTAATAAAGTACTTAAACAACGTAATGCATTGTTAAAAACTAAGCCCAAGAATTATTTTGACCAAATTAAGTTTTGGGACAAAGAATTTGTTAGACTGGCTGAAGAAATAAATAAATTAAGATTGGCGTATATAAGTAGGTTTAAGCAGCAGTTTTTTGATAAAATGTGTGCAGAATTAACGCTTGTACGTGATTTAGAAATGACCTTTAACGCAGGCTGGAAAGAGACCGAATCTCTTGCAGATGCGTTAGAGCAAAACTTTGAGCGAGATGCTCGCCAAGGGTTTACAAGTAAAGGCCCTCATAAGGCCGATTTTAGTTTTAGTGTCGCTGGCAACAGCGTGGAGAATACATTCTCACGCGGTCAATTGAAGTTACTATTATATGCGTTAAAAGTTACGCAAAATAGCTTAATTGAGTCAGAGACAGATAAGCAATCTATATTGCTAATAGATGATCTACCTTCAGAGTTAGGCGAAGATACAAAAGAGAAAGTGGGACAATTACTTGCTCACTGCAGTTCTCAAATTTTTATCTCTTCAATTTTGTCTGAAAGTATTTCTGCTGTGGTGGAACCCATGCAACGAGAACTACAAATGTTCCACGTGAAACATGGCAACCTAATAACAAGATAAGTGGGATTAACCATGTCTGAGAATTATGACTCGTCGAGTATTAAAGTACTTAAAGGATTAGACGCAGTAAGAAAGCGTCCTGGAATGTATATTGGGGACACCGATGATGGCACAGGCTTACACCACATGGTGTTTGAGGTCGTTGATAACTCGATCGATGAAGCCTTAGCAGGTCATTGTGATGATATTTATGTAACGATTCACTTAGACGGTTCTGTCTCAGTACGAGATAACGGTCGTGGTATTCCAACTTCTATCCATGAAGAAGAAGGTGTATCAGCAGCCGAAGTTATTATGACGGTACTTCATGCCGGTGGTAAGTTTGATGATAACTCTTATAAAGTATCAGGTGGCTTACACGGTGTTGGTGTTTCTGTTGTAAATGCACTTTCAGAAAAGCTAAAACTTACAGTTCGCCGTGAAGGTAAACTTCATGAGCAGTTTTACACTATGGGTGTTCCAGATGCACCTTTAGCTGTTATTGGTGAATCAGACACGACTGGTACAGAACTGCGTTTTTGGCCAAGTGGTGAAACATTCACAAACTTAGATTTTCATTACGAAATTTTAGCTAAGCGTTTACGCGAGCTTTCATTCCTAAATTCAGGTGTGAGCATCATTTTAAATGATGAACGTGAAGAAAATAAATCTGACCACTTTAAATACGAAGGCGGTATTCAAGCTTTCGTTGAATACTTAAACCGTAATAAAACACCTATACATAAAGGTGTATTCCATTTTACTCACGAACGTGAAGAAGATGGTATTAGCGTTGAAGTATCAATGCAGTGGAATGATGCATACCAAGAAAATATTTACTGTTTCACAAATAATATTCCACAACGTGATGGTGGTACTCACTTAGCCGGTTTTAGATCAGCGCTAACACGTACACTTAATAACTACATGGAAAAAGAAGGCTTTAACAAAAAAGCTAAAACAACCAGCAATGCTACCGGTGATGATGCCCGTGAAGGCTTAACGGCTGTTGTTAGTGTTAAAGTTCCTGATCCTAAGTTCTCATCGCAAACTAAAGACAAGCTTGTTTCAAGTGAAGTTAAGTCTGCAGTTGAACAAGCAATGGCTGAAAAATTCACTGAGTTTTTATTAGAAAACCCAACTGATGCCAAAATTGTTGTAGGTAAGATTATTGATGCCTCACGTGCTCGTGAAGCGGCGCGTAAAGCCCGTGAAATGACACGTCGTAAAGGTGCAATGGACTTAGCAGGCTTACCTGGTAAGCTAGCTGATTGCCAAGAAAAAGATCCTGCCCAATCTGAACTATATATAGTGGAAGGGGACTCTGCTGGCGGATCAGCCAAGCAGGGACGTAACCGTAAAAACCAAGCTATTCTTCCGCTTAAAGGTAAAATCTTAAACGTAGAAAAAGCACGTTTTGATAAAATGTTATCTTCACAAGAAGTAGCAACACTAATTACTGCATTAGGGTGTGGTATTGGTCGTGACGAATATAATCCTGAGAAATTACGTTACCATCGCATTATAATCATGACCGATGCGGACGTGGATGGTTCTCACATTCGTACGTTACTATTAACATTCTTCTATCGCCAAATGCCTGAAATTGTAGAACGCGGCTATATTTACATTGCTCAACCACCACTTTATAAAGTGAAAAAAGGTAAGCAAGAGCGTTATATTAAAGATGACCCTGCATTAGTTGAATACCTAACATCGCTTGCTCTTAATGGTGCAGCGTTGTATGCAAGTACAGATGCACCAGCTCTTGAAGGTGAGGCACTAGAAGAAATTGTTCACGATTATCAAAACACAGTTAAAGTAATTGAGCGTTTAAAGCGTAAATACCCTAACACGGTAATGGAACGCTTAATTTATCAAACAGAATTGAAAACTGATGACCTTTCAGATGAAGCTAAAGTAATTGCTTGGACTAAAGTGTTGGTTGACGACCTGATTGCACGTGATGAAGATGCGACTATTTTCCATGCTGGTACAGAGCATGATGCTGAGCGTAATATGTATTACCCGGTTGTGAATATTCGTCAGCACGGTGTAGATAAAGCACACGTACTTCATTATGACTTTATTGCGTCACGTGACTACCAACGCATTGCTGTGACTGGTACTAACATCGCAAACATCCTTAGCGAAGGTGCATATATTCAACGTGGTGAGAAAACAAAACCTGTTGATAACTTTGTGGATGCTTTGGAATGGTTGATCACAGAATCGAAGCGCGGGATCTATATTCAACGCTATAAAGGACTGGGCGAAATGAACCCAAGCCAGCTTTGGGAGACCACAATGGATCCTAGTGCTCGCCGTATGTTACAAGTAACGATCGAAGATGCTGTTGGCGCGGATCAATTATTTGCGACCTTAATGGGTGACCAAGTAGAGCCTCGTCGTGAGTTTATTGAAAAGAACGCACTACGTGTAGTTAACTTAGACGTGTAAAAAATATTGCTTACATAGAAAAAGGAGCCTAATGGCTCCTTTTTTATTTTCTTCAATTACACAAACTGCTTAAAACCTGAGTGTACACACGGTATACTAAGGGTAATTTTCACGCTACTTCTTAGATAGTAAAAAGCCAAATATGCAAAAATATGACGTAAAAACCTTTCAAGGTTTGATCCTGGCTTTACAGGATTATTGGGCGCAGCAAGGCTGTGTCATTATTCAACCACTTGATATGGAAGTGGGCGCAGGGACATTTCACCCGCAAACTTTTTTAAAGTCTATTGGTCCAGAGCCAATGGCGAGTGCATACGTGCAACCGTGTCGTCGTCCTACCGATGGTCGCTACGGTGAAAATCCAAATCGCTTACAACACTACTACCAATTTCAGGTAGTTTTAAAGCCATCGCCAGATAACATCCAAGAGCTTTATTTAGGCTCTTTAGCGGCTATGGGTATCGATACACTAACTCACGAAGTTCGCTTTGTAGAAGACAACTGGGAATCACCTACGTTAGGTGCGTGGGGCCTAGGTTGGGAAATTTGGTTAAACGGCATGGAAGTAACGCAGTTTACCTACTTCCAACAAGTTGGTGGTATTGAGTGTTCACCAGTAACGGGTGAGATCACTTACGGCCTAGAGCGTTTAGCAATGTACATTCAAGGCGTAGATAGTATTTACGACTTAGTATGGGCAGACGGTCCACTAGGGCGCGTAACCTACGGCGACGTGTTCCATCAAAATGAAGTAGAGCAGTCTACTTACAATTTTGAACACGCAAACGTAGAAGACTTATTTGCTCAGTTTGATAAATGTGAAGCAGAGAGCCAAAAGTTAATTGAAGCAAACTTACCACTACCGGCTTACGAGCAAGTAATGAAAGCATCGCACGCATTTAACTTACTAGACGCACGCCACGCAATTTCGGTAACCGAACGTCAACGTTATATTTTACGCGTTCGTGCGTTATCAAAAGCGTGTGCACAAAGTTACTATGACAAACGCGAAGCGCTTGGTTTCCCGCTGTGTAAGGATAAGTAAGTATGTCAGCACAAAATTTATTAGTAGAAATTGGCACAGAAGAGTTGCCACCAAAAGCGCTGCGTAAATTAGCAGAAGCTTTTGCTGCAAACTTAACTGCAGAGCTTGAAACACTAGAGTTAGCACATCAAGGCGTAAGCTGGTATGCATCGCCTCGTCGTTTAGGTTTACAAGTAAAAGCGCTTGAAGCTAAGCAACAAGACAAAGAAGTTGAAAAACGCGGTCCAGCAACTAAAGCTGCATTTGACGGTGACGGTAACCCAACAAAAGCAGCAATGGGTTGGGCACGTGGTTGTGGTATTGAAGTAAAAGATGCACAAACACTCGAAACAGACAAAGGCGCATGGTTATTGCACATTGCTAAAGTAGCAGGGCAAGAAACTAAAACGCTAATGACAGGTGCAATTACTAAAGCGTTGGCTAAATTACCAATTCCTAAACCAATGCGTTGGGGCGCGAATAAAACACAATTTATTCGTCCTGTGCATACGGTAACTATTTTGTTTGGTGATGAGTTACTTGAAGGTGAGATCCTTGGGAAGAAAATAACTAACCAGCTTCAGGGTCATCGTTTTCACCACCCAGAAAAAATTAGTATAAACCATGCAGATGACGTTTTTGACGTACTTAAATCTGCTTACGTTATTGCTGATTACGAACAACGTAAAGCGCAAATTCGTACACAAATAGAAGAAGCTGCAAAAGCAGTTAACGCTATTGTTGCTATGGATGAAGATTTACTAGAAGAAGTAACATCACTTGTAGAGTGGCCAGTTACTTTAACGGCAACATTTGAAGAAGCATTTTTAGATGTACCAGCCGAAGCGTTAATCTATACCATGAAAGACGATCAAAAATACTTCCCGTTATTAGATCAAAACGGCAAACTTTTAAATAAATTTTTGTTTGTATCTAACATAGAAAGTAAAGATCCAAGAGTGGTTATTTCTGGTAACGAAAAAGTAGTGCGCCCGCGTTTAGCCGATGCACAGTTCTTCTTTGAAACAGATAAAAAGAAAACTCTAGAAAGCCGATTAGAATCGCTTGATAGCGTATTGTTCCAAAAGCAACTTGGTACGCTTAAAGATAAGTCTCAGCGTATTAGTGAACTTGCGGGTTACATTGCTGAGCAATTAGGTGCTGATAAAGTACTAGCACAGCGTGCAGGCTTATTAAGTAAAACTGACCTAATGACTGAAATGGTAATGGAATTTACCGACGTGCAAGGTGTAATGGGAATGCATTACGCTCGCCACGATGGTGAAGCCGAAGATGTAGCCGTAGCGCAAAACGAGCAGTACATGCCACGCTTTGCAGGCGACAACTTACCTACAAACTTAATTAGCTGTGCAGTAGCTATTGCTGATAAGTTTGATACGCTGGTGGGTATTTTTGGTATAGGCCAGGCACCTAAAGGCGACAAAGACCCATTTGCTCTTCGTCGTGCTGCTATTGGTGCACTTCGCATTATGGTAGAAAAAGAACTACCACTTGATATTTTAGACCTAGTAGCTAAATCGCAAACATTGTTTGGCGACAAGTTAACTAACTTAAATGTATCAACTGACGTATTTGAATTTATGCTAGGGCGCTTTCGTGCTTGGTATCAAGACGAAGGTATTGAAGTAGACGTAATTCAAGCAGTGCTTGCACGTCGTCCGACTAAACCTGTTGATTTTGATCGCCGTGTTAAAGCCGTAAGCCACTTCCGTACATTAGACGCAGCAGAAGCGCTTGCAGCAGCTAATAAGCGTGTAGGTAATATTCTGGCTAAAAACGACATTACCAGCCAAGGTAGTGTTGATGAGAGCTTATTAAGCGACGACGCTGAAAAAGTATTAGCATCACAAGTAGCAAAATTTGCCACTGACCTTGCACCACTTTACGCAGATGGAAACTACCAAGAAGCATTAAGCCAATTGGCAGGTATTCGCGAAAGTGTTGATAACTTTTTTGACAACGTAATGGTTATGGCCGACGATGAAGCTGTTAAGCAAAATCGTCTTGCGCTGCTAAGCCAGTTAAGCGGATTGTTTTTAGGTATTGCAGATATTTCTGTTTTACAAAAATAACACCGATTAACAATTTTAAAAGCCAGCGTTTTGCTGGCTTTTTAGTTTTCACTGTATGCAAAGGAAACCCCATTGATGATTTCTATGAAACGAATTTTAACCTTAGCAATTGCTGGTTTACTTACTGCCTGTACAAGCCAAATTTCGATTAACGATGTATTACCTCAGCAAGAGCTTGATCGCACAATTTACTTACGTGGCGACTTTACACTGTGGGATGCAGAGCCCCAGTATCAGTTTGCGCCAGTTGGACCAGCGCTTTATCAAGCACAAGTTAAATTTTCGACGCCTGGTAAAGTGTACGAATTTAAAATAGCCGATGTCGATTTTAGTGAAGGTTACAACTGTGGTTACAGCGACGCACAACCAGCAGGGCAAAGCCTAACACTCGGCCAACCAGCTATCGCAGACTGTAATACTATTTATAACTACTTTAGTTTCACACCAGCAATAAAAGGCACATACATAGTAAGTATTGATTACAGTGACTACGACAAGCCACAAGTGACGATAACGAAGAAGTGATAGCTGTATTTTTAAAGCAGCCCGAGTGAATTAATGGATTTGTGACAAGGACGTTGTAGTGTTTATTCAGCATTAACACCAAGGGGGTTTCGTAGGTTGGGTAGAGTGAAGCGAAACCCAACATGTGTGGCGAATAAGACTATTTTGGTGGTTATTAAATACGTTGGGTTTCGTAAAACTCAACCCAACCTTGTATCTCTTCTTGATGAGTGTTTAGCTAGCACTTGTCACATCGGGAAGACAGTGAGCTCGTACCCAACC